>NZ_CP097122.1:680000-795000 GCF_024029775.1 Fructobacillus americanaquae | reverse complement strand
TAACCCGAAGGTCGTAGGTTCAAATCCTACTCCCGCAATTGGTCGCATGGTCTAGTTGGTTAGGACGCCTGCCTGTCACGCAGGAGATCACGGGTTCGAATCCCGTTGTGACCGTTTTCTGAAAAAGAAAAGTTGGCTCTGTAGCTCAGTTGGTAGAGCAATGCATTGAAGCTGCATGTGTCGGCGGTTCGATTCCGTCCAGCGCCATTGGGGGAACCCAGAAAAGATGCGAATGTAGTTCAATGGTAGAATTCCAGCCTTCCAAGCTGGCTATGCGGGTTCGATTCCCGTCATTCGCTTAGGCAAAGAGCCGAAACGATGGGCCATTAGCTCAGTTGGTTAGAGCGCTGTGTTGATAACGCAGAGGTCCCAGGTTCGAGTCCTGGATGGCCCATGACAAAGAAGACTTCGGTCTTCTTTTTTTTGTGCTCTAAAATCATTTTTATTCAAACAGGTTTTTACTCAAGAACAGTTTTGTCTGACCTATTGAGAAATTGTATAATCAGCTTATGGAAAAACAGGAAAATGACAACTTAAAGTCTTTTGATATTGATCACTTGAGTACGAGTCAAAGCGACATTCTTGCTACTTTACAAGACTATCTCGTTCAAGGCTTACAAGCACCTGGTCATCATGTAGCGGTGATTGAAGGCGCAGCAGGGACGGGAAAAAGCGTTTTACTGACAAAGCTTTTTAAGAATATTGGAGCGGGGATAAAAGATGAACACAGCCCTTATAAAGGGTTAAAAACGGTATTTACCGTTAATCATCCAGAACTTTTAAAGGTTTACCAGGAAATGGGCGCGCGTTATCAAAATCTTTATAAAAAAGATTATGTTCGGCCTACATCACTCATTAATGGGGGACACAAGACGGATAGTCGCTATGATGTTGTTTTGATCGACGAGGGCCACCTCCTACTAAGTAAGAGAGAGCCCTATATTCGTTTTTTTCAAGACAATCAGTTAACCGAAATTATTAAATTGGCGAAAGTTGTCGTGGTTGTTTTTGACTTTCAGCAGGTTATTCAGGGTAAGATGTTTTGGAACCAAAAACTGTTAAATCAGGTCTTAGCCCCCTATGATCATCGGATTTTTCCAATGGATTTTCAATATCGAATGGAAGTCAACGCCCCTGTTTCCTCGTGGATTGATGACTTTGTTACAGGCAAGCTCACACCTTTGCCAGCTGATCTAGGAAATTACGATCTGCGAATTTTTAAACGAGCAGATGTCCTCTTGAAAACGATCAAGGCCCGCAACCAAGAAGTTGGCTTAGCCCGAGTACTGGCAACAACTGGGTTTCAACGCCGGTCTGATGGCGCCCACCACGTTGTTTTAGACGGTTTTGATTTACCATGGGACGAGTTTGATGCGCAAGTCAAAACGTGGCCAAACCGACCTGAATCAATTAACCAGGTGGGATCGATTTATACTGTCCAGGGTTTTGATTTAAATTATGCTGGGGTTTTGCTGAGCCCGGCATTTGAGTACGATGAAGAAAGTGACCGGATGGTAGTTAATCCAGCAAAGGTTACGCATAAAGAAATTTATAAAAAGAATCCCAATTTGACAGATGCAGATGCCATTGCTCAGGCTAAAATTGATTTTATGTACAATGCTTTAAATATTTTAGCTAAGCGTGGTAAAAAAGGGTTGTATCTAAAGGCAGCTGACCCAGCCCTTAACGCACGTTTGCTGGCCTTACAAAATAAAGCAAAATAAAAGAAGCCAAACCATGATAGGCTTGGCTTCAACGAGAAAAACCGGTTATCCGGATTTTGATTCAATTATTCAACAGACCATTCATCAAAGTTAGCGACAAAATCAGATGGTTGGTTGACTTCTTTGGCCACATCGGCTGGCTTAGAAACGCCGGTGTAGACTAGAAGAGTATCGAGCCCGTTTTTGATACCGGCAAGGATATCCGTATTATAGTTATCGCCAACCATGACGGGATGGTCGGGATGATTAAGCTTAGCCAGAGCACCTTCCATAATTGGAGCTTCTGGCTTAGCAATAATAGTCGGTTCGACCCCGGTTGCCGTTTTGAGAGCAGCGACAAGTGAGCCGGCACCAGGAAGCATGCCCTCTTCACTTGGCAGGTTTGTATCGGCATTCGTAGCAATAAACTTTGCTCCGCGAGCAATCGCAAAAGTTGCCTCTTTGAGCTTTTGGTAGGTAAAGTTGCGGTCGAGACCCATTACCACAACGTTGGCTTCAGTGGCGGGGACCAGGTCGATGCCGGCATTTTCGAGGGCATCTTTTAGTCCAGTTTCACCAATTAGATAAACCTTTTGCCCGCTGCTAGCTAAACCCTTAACATAGTCAGCGGTTGCCATAGCTGAGGTATAGACCTGATCAACCGTTGTTTTGATACCGTGGTTAATCGTTAGGTTATCTGCGACATCCTTGGCTGTTTTTGTTGAATTATTAGTGACAAAAAGGTAAGGAATTTGGGCAGTTTGCAACCGCTCAATAAATCTTTTAGCGGCTGGAATTGGTTGTTTGCCATGGTAGATTGTTCCATCAAGGTCAATTAAATAAGCATTATACTTTGGCATAAAAATATCCTCTTTAGTGGTTCGATTGATTCTATTGTCACGTATTTATTTAAAATTAGCAAGTGAAAAAGACCAGGTTTTAAAAACAGAAAAAAAGATACGTGCTTGAAATGATTTTTAACTGAAAGCCCCCAGAAATAGGCGTATAATGGCCTTATTATGAAAAATGACGTACAAAAAAATCCGCATCTTTTAAAGGCGGTTTACCAAGCAGGTCGAGCAAGAGTTCAGACTCGCTTAGGTTTTTATACACTATTAGTTTCGTTATTCATCTTGAAAACTTTTTTGGCTTACGGCATGGATTTTAACTGGATGCACGTGTCGTCATTATATCAAGTTTTTTTGATGCTGATTAATCCAATCGGATTTACGATGCTAATTTTTGCACTACCGTTATTCTTTAAAAATCGTAATCTTTATTACGGTGGGATGATGGTTTTATATACGGCGCTGACCACCTATCTTTATATTAGCGTGACTTATTATCGTGAATTTACTGACTATCTGAGTGTTAACGTGATTTTGAACTACTCGTCGGTTAACCAAGGTGGTAAGGCCGCCGGTGCAATTAGTTTTAGTGCCCACGACTTTTTGTTTTGGATTGACGTTGTGATCCTCATAGGTCTTTTGTTGTTTAAAAAGATTAACCGTGATCGAAAAGAGGTGCGGCCTGGGAAAACATCAACTTTGATAGCAGTTGGCTGGTTGCTTATCGTGGCCAACTTGGCGTTGGCTGATGTTGATCGGCCCCAGCTGCTGACCCGTCAGTTTGATCGGGAATACCTGGTTAAGTATTTGGGGATTGGCCCCTTTACGATCTTAGATGCTTATAATACTTTTAAAACCAGTCAGGTACGAAAATCAGCGAAACCAGCAGAACTGCAAAAGGTAAAAAAGTACGTTCAAGACCACTATGTTGGCATGAATCCAACCTATGCTGGAAAGGCTAAGGGCAAGAACGTCATTGTAATTCATCTGGAGTCATTCCAACAATTTTCAATTGACCGTAAGGTTAACGGGCAAGAGGTAACACCGTTCTTAAATTCTTTGTATCACAGCAAGGATACGATTGCCTTTGATAACTTCTTCCACCAAGTCGGCCAGGGAAAGACCTCCGATGCTGAAAATCTATTGGAGACGTCGACCTATGGTCTGCCACAAGGTTCGCTCTTTGCTAAATTGGGCAATGACCAGACCTTCCAGGCTATGCCTGCCATTTTGAACCAACGGGCTGGCTATTCATCAGCAGTTTTCCATGGTAATACCGGATCGTTTTGGAATCGAACGAATGTTTACAAGAACATGGGTTATCAGAATTGGATTTCGGGTGAATACTTTGATACGAGTGGTAAAAATTCAACTGCATGGGGTTTGAAGGATAAGTTGCTCTTTAAAGACTCAGTCCCATACCTTGAACGGTTGCAACAGCCGTTTTATGCTAAGTACATTACGGTTTCCAACCATATTCCATATGAAATTGATAAGGATGACCAGGATCCTAATTTCCAAACGTCTAATTCTGGTTCCAAGTATATTGATAATTACTTTATTACTAACCATTATTTGGATCAGGCCATTAAAGAATTTTTCGATTATTTGAAGAAATCAGGTTTGTACGACAATACGATGGTTGTGCTCTATGGTGACCACTACGGTATCAATAACACGGATAATAAGTATTTGGCCCCACTTTTGGGCAAGGATCCAAGCAAATGGACCGACCTGGATAACGAAAACTTGCAAAGAACACCGTTGATTATTCATATTCCAGGTTTGAAAAATGGTGGAATTAACCACACCTATGGGGGTGAAGTTGATGTAGCCCCAACAATCGAACATCTTTTGGGTATTTCAAGTAAACGTTATATTCAGTTTGGTCAGGACCTTTTGTCGACAAAACGAAGTCAATTGGTTGTGATGCGTAATAAGGATTGGATGACGCCAGAGTATGCTTCGATTTCTGGTACCATTTGGGATACTAAGACAGGCGAAAAGGTCATTGATCCAACGCCTGATCAGGAAAAATTGTTTAACAAGTATCAGACGGAAGCAAATGAAACGCTTGCTATGTCTGACACGCTAAACCAGAAGAATTTGTTGCGTTTCTACCATCCAGACGGCTTTAAGGCAGTTGATGCAGCAGCTTATGATTATTCGAAGTCGAAGACATTGGCACGTTTCAAAAAGGCAAACGAAAATCAAAGTTCAACCTCCTTATACACTCAGCATGGCGATCAGAGTACTGTTGGTGACTATGTCACTAATGCACCGGAAATTAATGATAGCCCAGATTCATTGCAAGCGGACTATCCAGGTGCGTCAGTTGCTTTTTCACCAAGTAGTGCAAGTAGCAGCAGTGGCAACTAACATGAAATCAGGGGAAACCCTGATTTTTTACTAGGGAAAAGAAAATGTTTGCAAAATATCAACGAGAAATTACCATTACGGATCGCTTTGCTGGTTTGGCAGTGAAAGATTACTTGAAACAAATTTTTCTGCCAAAGCATTTGCGGGGGAATTTGCGACATGAAAGGGGCCTCCAGATTAATGGCCAACAGGTCTCGACAGCCCATGTTTTAAAGACCGGCGATCAATTAACCTTGGCCTTCCAAGAGGCGGTCTTCTTGGACCAGCAGGGCCCTTATCCGGCTAATACTGACGGTACATTTGCCATTGTCTATCAAAATGAGGACCTCTTGGTGGTAAACAAACCCGCTGGGATGAAAATGCACCCGCATTCGCCGACAGAAACGGATACGTTGCTAAATTACGTTAATGGTTATTTTCAAACAAATCCGCAAAAATCGGCTGACCAACCTGCTCAGGCTTTGATGGTTCATCGCTTGGATCGAGCAACTTCTGGCCTAGTGATTATTGCTAAAAATCCAATTGTGGTCCCAATCTTAAACCGTTTAATAAAAGAAAAAATTATTCAGCGCACCTATCTGGCCAGAGTCAGGGGTCTTTTTGACCAGAAGGTTGGCATCTTTGAACAAAGGATTGGACGGCATCCAAGTGATGATCGCTTGCGTTGGTTGGATGCCACAGGTCAAAGTGCAACGACCCATTATCAGGTTTTAAGTGAGGATAGAAAACGCAATGAGAGCCTTGTTCGCCTTGAATTACAGACGGGTAGGATGCACCAGCTGCGGGTCCATTTAGCCGGAAATGGTCATCCCATTAATGGGGATGACTTGTATCACGGCAAGGCTGACAAGCGACTAGCCCTGCATTCAACGGCTCTTTTACTGGTGTTGCCCTTTACCGGTGAGCAAGTTTTATTGGAAGAACGTGCTGGGTTAATTTCAAAAAATAGCAATTAAAAAGGTCCTGACTAGAAAGTCAGGACCTTTTTGATACGAAGGATTATTCGGCAACTGATTTAACAGCGGGATCATCTTCATTCATGAAATATTTAACGACTAGGCCAGCTAAGAGACCGCCCAAAATCTCGGCAATTAAGAAGTACCAGAGATGGGCAGAGGATGCCAAGCCCTTGTAAAGAGCGGGGGCAAGAACACGGGCTGGGTTAACCAAGCCATTTGTCAGTGGATAGGTCACAAAGGAAATCAGGGTGAAGCTAATCCCAGTGATAGCGGCACTTTGTTTGATGTGCTTTTTCAATGCCACTAGGGTAATAAAGACTAAGACGAAGGTAAAGAATAATTCAATGGCCACCGCTAGCCAAACGGAAATGGCACTTGCTGCGGATGGCTCTAACAAGGAAAATAATTGGCTAGCTTTGACAGAAGACGTTGATGAAGATGATGAGCCACTTTGTTGTGCATTAATGATTGGGATTAATGTATAAACTGCAAGGGTCAATCCAGCAAAGGCTCCAAGGAACTGGGCCAAAAAGTAGGCTCCAAAGGTTTTCCACGAGATGTCTTGATTGATGGCTGCTCCTAGAGAAACGGCGGGGTTAAAGTGGCCACCGTTCGCCATCGGCCCGAAGATAAACATCAACGCTGCTAGGGATAGGCCAAAGATTGCCATAGCATCGAAGAGCTGACCTGTTTGGAAGGTCGTGACGTAAATCAAGGCGGTGGTGGCGAAGATAACCAACAGCATCGTCCCAAAGAATTCTGCAAAATACTTGCGCATAAAAAAAAGCTCCTTTTATTTGTACTCAACTGCTAATTATACAGCTTTGACATAAAAGAAACTTTAAAGATTCTAATTTTTGCTCGCTTACTTGTGTAAGAGAAGCGCATTGACTGCCACAACAACCGTTGAAAGCGACATCACGATAGCGCCAATTAATGGGTTTAACATGATGCCAGCAAAGGCAAAGAGGCCAGCGGCGGTCGGAATGGCTAAGATATTATAGCCGGCCCCCCACCAAAGGTTCTCAATTTCTTTACGGTTAGCATTATGGGCTAAGTTAATTAAGTCGATAATCTTTGGCAAGGATTGCGAAATCAACACCGCGTCGGCTGACGCCTGGGCCACATCGGTTCCTGCACCAATGGCTACTGATAAATCGGCTTGGGCCAAGGCAGGAGAATCATTAATCCCATCACCAATCATCATCGTCTTACCTTTTTGTTGATACTGCTTGACCAGGTTAATCTTGTCCTCTGGTGAAACCTCTGCCTGAACCAAGTCGATGCCCAATTCTTGGGCAACCTTATTAGCCGTCTTTTGAGCATCACCTGTGACAAGGACTGGAGTAATTTGGTGAGCCTTAAGTTGGGCAACGAAGTCTTTGGCAGTGGCTTTAATGCTATCACCAAGGGAGACAGCAGCCAAAACTTGGTGGCCATCCGTTAGGTAGGAAATTGAACCATCGGCATCTAATGGGTTAAAGTCAATCTGTTGGTCGGTTAGGTAACGGGCTGAAACCAGTGAGTATTGCTGACCATTGACGGTTCCACTAATCCCAGCCCCGGAAATGGTTTGAACGTCTTGACCGTCTGTGACGGTCACACCATCGTCCTTGGCTTTTTGGACAATAGCCTTAGCTAGTGGGTGAGAAGATTGCTGTTCAAGGGCGGCCATGATGGCTAGGGCGTCATGGTCGCTGATTTTGTTAGTGACTAATTTTTGTACTTGGAAATGACCGTTAGTCAAAGTACCGGTCTTATCCATTAATGCATAATCCAGATGTTTAGCTGACAGCACTGCACCGTGCTTCTTAATCAAAATACCGTCTTTGGCTGCCAGTGCCTTGGTTCGTTGAATCACCAATGGAATGGCCAGGCCTAAAGCGTGTGGACAAGCAATGATTAGCGTTGTCACGGCAATGTTAAAGGCAGTGGCCAGGCCACTGATGGCGGTCCAGATAACCAGGGCCAAGACGGCAGCTGTCAAGCCAACCCAGAAAAGCCAGCCGGCAACCTGATTGGCTAATGATTCAGCTTTGGTAGAGCTGGCTTCTGTTTGGTTCAAAGTCTTTTTGAGGTGACCAATAAATGAGTCATTGCCGACGGCCGAAACCTGGACAAGCAGAGTGCCTTCACCGTTAATCGTTCCACCAATGACAGAGGACTTTTCAGTCTTTTGGACCGGCTTTGATTCCCCAGTCATCAGAGATTCATCCACTTGAGATGAACCTGAAAGGACGGTCCCATCGGCGGGAAAGGATTCACCAGCCAAGACTTGGACAACCGCACCCTTCGTGAGCGAACTGACGGGCTTATCAGTGAATGAGTCGCCGTCTTTGACGTGGGCCGTTGCTGGTGTGAGCTTTGCCAGTTCGGAAGTTGCATTGCCGGCCTTCATGGTGGCTTGCATTTCAATTAGGTGCCCCAAGAGCATGATAACGACTAAGGTACCGAACTCTAGGAAGTAGTCCATGGCCGCGACCTTAAAGAAAGTTTTGGCAATAAAGGCATAAACGGAAACCCAGAAGGTCACCAAAAGTCCCATGGAAATCAGCGACATCATCGCTGGTTTCTTTTGCTTCAACTCAAGTTTCGCGCTTGAAAAGAAAGGTTGGGTCCCAACGGCATACATGGCGACCGCCAAAAGCAGCATCACCCAGTTGGAACCAGGGAATGTCAACGTGATTGGTAGGTCAACGCCCATAAAGGGGGCAACGAAGAGGAGCGGAATCAAGAGGGCGAAAGACCACCAGAATCGTTGTTTCATGTTGCCATGATTCATTGGCATCCCGTCCATGGCACCCATTCCAGACATTCCAGCCATGTCGTGATCCATTCCGGACATGCTCCCCATGCCATGATCCATGTGGCCGTGATCCATCTTCATGTGGCCATGGTCCATTTGCATGTGGCTATCGTGTCCGTCATGGTTGTGCCCCATATCCATATTGTCCATGTTGTTGTGGCCGCCATGGCCATGGCCCATTTGCATGTGGTTATCGTGTCCGTCATGGTTGTGCCCCATATCCATGTTGTCCATGTTGTTGTGGCCGCCATGGCCTGGATGACCCATCTGCGTCTGGCCCATGTCTTTTTTCATGTTTTCTTCATGGTTTTTGTGATTCATGTGACGGTTCTTGTCAAAGTCGTCTGCCATAAAAAATTCCTTTCTAAAAACAAATTTATTCCTTTACTGGTCTAACTTAAAACAAATTCTAATATTATGCAAGTTCTTGATAGTTGATTAAAAAAATCAGCAAGATTAATTTCTAATAAAAAAGCTGTTAAAACAATGATCAACAGCCTTTTGAATCGAAAAAATTATCTTTGGTGAAGTTAGAAACCGTCGTTTATTTTTACATGATTGGTATAGTTTCTTTTTAATTGGAATGACAAAGAGGTTTCATTGGTACTAGTGCTAAGAAACCTCGATAACATGAAATATCCAATAAGAGCAATTGAATTCTTTTAAATTCAGTTGCTCATGTCTCCTTTCTAAGCTATAAAAAACTAAAATATTGATAGCTTTTCGCTTAGTTTTGCTTTCATAATGATGATTTAAAAGACTTTAGCGTGAGTTGGTTTGTCTCATACGGTCAAATTAGTTTGAACAAAGCTAAGTGTTGAGTATAAAATAGTGAAGCTCTCATGAACCATTATAATGGTAAAAATACGAATTTTTACGAATTTGAAGAAGAAATAAATCTGCATCCTAATCCAAACCAAGGTGGTTGCGCGAGTAGCGGCATAACAAACAACGGTAATCGATGATTATCTAACATTGCTGCTTATTAGTTTATAGGAAGAATAATGTTTTGATAGAATTAACGCCCTTGCTTTTTTTCAATCTTTACTGTTATAAACTAAAAATTATGTATTTTTGTTTATAATAGTATGTTTCTTGATTACGTAAAAAAGAGTAGTTTTTGAAGTTTCAGGGCTGGTCTTTTTGATGAGAGGGTCGCATTTATCATTTGGTCTAAATAGGTACTTTCTATCAGGTTGATTGCAAAATATTCCATTTTGTACAGAAATAATTAGTTTTGTTGACGACAAAAAGTGAGCTAGAATAGTTTATAAGAAATGTTGGAGGAAAGAGTATGCGTAGTACAGCAAAAGTTAACAAGAAAAAATTGTGGAGTATTTTGTTATTAGCCTTTATCTTGAAACAGACGATATCTTTTTCAAAAATCATTTCTTGGTTACTTTTTTTGGTTCAAGTAGTGATTGTTTTAATTATGATTTATGCTGATTTTGAATCAGAAAATCGTTCTCATCATGATTCTAAGAATTGAGTTTTTCACATAGCTAGAACGCCTTTGGTTTTGACTCATGAACTGCAGCTTTTGACGATTTATTAATTGCGCGTTTAACATTGACAAAAAGGGTCATGATTTAATAATTTGAAATTAAAAAGGCCCCTCTGGTTCAAAGCAGAGAGGACCTTTTTTGTTTACCTATACAAATGGAAATACTATATTTGTGTTTGCCGACCGCGGACCATCAATTTTTCGAGAATATTGATGATATTCATTACCGATTTGCTGTTTAATAAGTGCCGGAAGCGCTTTATCGTCATCAACAATCATTGTCCTAGATATATATGAACCCTTGTGTTGAATAGCAATATATTTCTTTTTTTGACTGTTATCGTTACTTATTTTAAGCCAGTCGCCATTAGATAAAGCATTATCAACTGCGTATACATCTATGCGTTCACTGTTTGCTGTATCAGCAGGAAGGACTGCGTATGCAGTAGTCGATGGTAGGAAGGGGTTGTAGCGATCAATAATTGATATTTGTTGTTTCCTACCTATTCCAAAAACTAATAAGACAATGATACAGAATAATACTAATACGGTTGTTTTCTTTTTTTTGATAAACAATGTTTCTCTCTCCTAAAATACAAAACTTAAAATTACAATAATAAATTACCATCTCTAATTTAGAATTGCAAATAACCGAACGTAATACAATGTTGGTCAACGAAAGTAAAAAACGTCTCCATTTTTTGGGGGCGATTTTTTCTTCTCTCAAAAAGTCTTTTGCTCAATTGGCGTCCGATCAATTAATCTACTGCTCCAAAAGGGCAGCTACGGACATTGATGGCAAAAATTAAATTTATAACAGATTTAAAAGGAAGTTGAATGAAAAAAGAATCGAAAAACAATCAAGTACTATACATCATAACTGTTATATTATCGGCCTTTTCTTTAATCACAGCATGGATTCCATATGTGAACTTAATCGGCGTGCTGTCTTCCCTGATGGCTGTGATCTTAATCATTAGCATCCTGATTAAGTCAAAAGGAAAGGGGTGGAAAAAGTATAGCGTTAGTCTTTTAATTTCTATTTTGGCTATTGTCATCACCGTAACAGTGCAAATGAGCGTCCACTACGTTCATCAAATAACCTTACAAAAATCAAGTGCACAACTCAAAAGCAAGGCTTTCAAGATTGGCCAATCCATCACGATTGAAACTGACCAATACCGAGTTAACAGTGTTTCATTTTTAAATCAGATTGCCAACTATTCACCCAATCCAGGGAATAAAATCATTGCGATATCGTTGACGATTAAAAATACGGCCACCAAAGACTTTGGCACAGGTGACGCAGACCTACCATATGCAACAAACATGTTTCACATTCAATCCGGAAACAGCGACATTCCTTTAATTACAGGAAAAAATCTACCAAACGAAATCCCTGCACAAGGCAAAATCGATATTAAAGATAGTATCACTGGCACCCTATATGCTGAAGTCCCAGCCAATAGTCATCCTAAACTAGTCTATGGACGATCCCAGAATCAAGCGTCTACTAATGACCGAATTCCTTCTTTCTCAGTTAGCCTCACATAAGGAATCTGATTCATTGTATTGATAAATTTTGTCGGTTTCACCGTTTGTACGTACGCTGTATGTACAGATTTTTGGTGTTAAAATGATTTTTGTTGACAGGAAAAGTAAGATACAATGTTTTTACTGGAATGAGAAAATGGGAGAATTATTTATGAAAAAGTTTATTGAGTCAATCTATATGAATAGGTCAATCTATACGAATAATCTAATCGGAGCGTTGGTCTTTTTTTTGGTTATGCATTTTATGTTCAGATCAAATAATTTGTTACATGATATTTTATCCACGATTATTTTTTATTTTGTGATGGTTAGTTTTTCACTTTTAAACAAGCGTTCTCATCAAGGTTCTCAGAAATGATTTTTTCACAAAACCAGAATGTTTTGAAAACCGCTTTCTGAGAAGTAGACAAATTGTTGGGGTCCAAATTGAGCAAGCGTGCTTATCATAAAAGAAAGACCAGCCCCGAAATTTCAGGGCTGGTCTTTTTTACTTTCGTTAATCAACATTATGTTAACTAGCATTATTCTTATTCGTAAATGTAAAAAGTGAGATGGGAGAACCAGTATTTTTTAACCCATAGCGTATTGAACTTTTTTCTTTTAGGAATACGTTTAATTAACTTAGTCAAAAATTTACTTTCTGTGTAGGAGTTTAAATCCTTCTTTTCGATAGTTAAAACAATTAGTGTATTTTTTTAGAAAGGTCAATGATAACAACTTGGTAGTTATCGTTAGTTTCAATACAGCCCCAAACACAATAGTTCATTCTATTTGAAAATAATCGGCCGATGATCGTTTTAGGGAATAAATGTTTATTCTGCTTAAGCCAATTATTGGTTGAATCAAAATTATTAATATCGATTATTTTTGGAATAACATGATATTGAACGGCAGAGTTCAACCTATTGAAACGTTTAATACTACTAATAGCTAAGTAATTTAGCATTATTAAAAGCAAAGTGTTATAAACGAATAGAGTATCAATCATATTGTGTTTGACCATCGAAATTAACAATAAAACAACCAAAATATCCCACACAACTATGCATACAACTATGGGGATTTGCAAATAAACAAAATTTTTTTTGTTCCTGCCTTGTTTCTGCAATAGATTTTGCGTTACTTCTATAATCTGGTCCAATTAATTTCCCCTATCTTTATCAAATTTTTAAGCTAGCTTTCCTCCACAATGAATAATAAAATTAATCCAATAATTGTATAGACTGAAGCCGGTGTCTTTGTTTCTGTTGGAAGTTTCCCAACGGAATCCAACACAGAAGCAACAGTTCCAGATAAGCTAACTAATAATTGTCCATTAATATTTAAGACTCGTTGTAGTAATGATAACATAGTTTGAGCTGCTTGTTTAAGCGCATCATTAGCTGGCATTGTAAGGATCATTGTTAATTGGTTTTCGAGACTACCCCCATTGTTGAGGTTGAAATTGAGCAAGTACGCTTGTCATAAAAGTAAAAACCGCCCCAAATACTGGGGACGTTTTTTTTGACTTGCGTTAAGGCACATTATATTAACTAAAATTTGTACATACGCTATACGGGTATTTGGGAAATATATATTTTGTTAATAGGCACCCGAGAGATTATTTATTTTCCTTTTTTTCATAACGATAGCCATTAAGAAAATCGACAATCTCTTGCATTCTGCCACCTACAATTTTATTCAAAATTCTGATAAATGGTGCATAATACCAAATTTTAATATGACCATTAGATTTATCTTGTCGATATTTATCGCGCCCTTTTTCATCGTTATGGGCATATGGTCCATGGTAACTATAATCACGACTATATGTGTCGTTCTCATAGTTTTCTTTTACCATGTCATGTAAGTCTTTTATTTTATTTTTGGACATTTATTTTTCCTTATTTTTGTGTTTAAGTATACGTTAATAAAAGATAGAATTGTATTTTTAATGGTCATCGGTGTCAATGTTATACTGTCAATATGGACAATGCAAAACTTGACATCCTAACAGCACTAGAAAAAGAACTGAGTATTAGTCGTCAAACACAGTATAAACGGCTTAATGATAGGAATATGAGCAAAAGACTTTTTAACAAAAGAAAAAGCAGATCCCAATTAATGGGATCTGCTTTTTTTCGTTAACGCACATTATGTTAACAGCGACTGATTATACCTAGAAAGATAGTGTTTATCCTATAGAATTAACGTGAGAGAGATCAACAGTGATTCCTTCAAAAAATCCAATAACTCCAATAACTCCTATTGCTAAAAACAATACCTAATATCTGTATTATTCTGTGTTTATTTTCATGATTCCCCAGTTTGTTTTCGTTAATTTACATTATATTAAGTCGAATTTTAGTGGTGTAAGAATCCGTTGATAAAGCCATATACTATGGGAATAATAATACCAATGCTAGTAATGGTAAATCCTATTTTTTCAAGTAAGTTAAGTCGAGTTTCTTAAAAAAGCTTTTGGCATGTGTTAGTAAAATGATAATTCCGATTAAAGCAGCATAGTAACCAATAATGTATAGCATAATTTAAACCTCTGTATATTGATAATGCTCTTTTTAAAGGAATATTGATATATGATGATCGGGAAAGCCAAAGTGTTAGACTTTATTTTTTAGGGGCGTTTCTTTTCTCAAAAAGTCTTTTGCTCAATTTCAGCCAAATCAATTAGTGTACTGCTCAAAAAGGGAAGTTAAAGACATTGATGACAAGTTGAACTTTAATCGATTAGCACAATAATGGCCGCAGGCATTTATTCTTGCTTTATAACGCGACCGTTCTTTTCCGGTAAAAATCAAGCTGGCATAAAAGCGGAATTCAATAGTAAAGACTTTTAACCAGATTCTTGCATTTTCTGGACAAATTATGTACATTAGTATGCGGTTATTTACCACTTATTCTGCGCATGGTTGAGCCATTTTCGGCCAAAAGGAGACCCTGATTTGCCCAATGAAATTGTCAGAATTTAATTGTTTTCAAATAATCCAATTACCGATCTAAAGGGGAAATTATGGTTAATCAAAATCAACAGCCGTTAGCGGCTGAATTCAAAGAAGAGGACAGCGCCTTTTGGTCACTGGGGATTGCGACAATCGTCTTGGCGGTGGTTATCGGCTTTGCTGCACTCTTGCTGTCACTCTTTTTAGAACATGTGGAAGTTTTGTTCTTACATTTTCATGAATCGTTCCGGCACTATAGCCCAAACAGCGCTAGTCCAATGCGCCGTTTTCTATCGGTTGTCATCGGATCAACAATTGCCGGGTTTGTCTGGTGGGCGATTCGTTCTCGTGGCCGCAAAATCGTTGGTATTAATGCTGCCTTGAAAGGTGACGAAATGCCACCAATTAAGACGGCTTTCAACGTCTTGGCTCAGATGTTCTTTGTCGGAACGGGTGGGTCCGTTGGTCGTGAGTTAGCACCTCGGCAGGCCGGGGTCATGCTAGCCCAAGTTTATCAAAAGAAAACAGCTAAATGGCAGTTCTTGAAGTTAAGTCAAGAGGACCAAAAGCTACTCTTGGCCGCCGCGGCTGGTGCTGGTTTTGCCGGTGTTTATATCTCGCCAATTACGGGGATGCTCTTTGCCGTTGAACTGCTATTGAAGAAAGCATCTGTGAAGACCATTTCGGTGGCTTTGATTATGTCGACGATTGCTGCCTTAATGGGAGCGATTGTTAAGGGCTTTGATCCATACTATGCCTTATCAAAGGCTGACCACTTCTCACTGATTTTATTGGTCGTTTCCTTGATTATCGGCCCAATTGCCGGAATCTTTGGGGCGTGGGCCAAGCAAGCCTTTGCTTGGGCACAGCAATACCAGGCAAAGGGAAAGTGGCTTTGGGTGACGATGCCATTGGTCGGAATCGTCACTGGGCTAACTGCCTGGGTCTTCCCTTACGTGATGGGGAATGGCCGTGCCACGGCCCAGTATGCTTTTTTGCAAACGAACCATCACTTGCTGTACTTTTTCATTGCCCTTGGTTTAGCTAAATTTGTCATGACCTTCTTGAGTCTCTACGCTGGTGGTACTGGTGGTACATTGACACCCTCGATTGCATTGGGAAGTGTCTTGGGCTTGGTTTTCTCCGTGCCCTTGGCACCACTTTTTCCAGGAATCTTACCATGGCAGTTTGCTTTGATTGGTGCCGTTGCCCTATTAGCAGCCTCTCAGCAAGCACCATTGATGGCAATGTTTATGGTCTTTGAAATCAGTCACCTGGACTATTCGGCTCTGATTATCTTCGCCCTTGCGGTGGCCCTGTCATCGTCAACAGCTAAGATTTATCTGAATTGGTGTGACCGCCGTGCTGCAGTAAAATCTAAATTAGGCTAATTTCACTAGAAATGCCAGAATGTTTTTAACATTCTGGCATTTTTTTATTACAGATAATACATAGGAAAGATGCGGGTTTTAAACGATTGTTCGGTTTTGGTCTGGAATTCCCTCTTTATATGAGAAAATTATTATTAAATAACGAACACAAGTCATGTTAGTTTTGTTATCATGTCTTTAAAGCGAACTGCATTTTTTTAAAGTGGCTCTATATCGATAAAACACGAACAATACAGGAGGCGTACCGCATGACAGCGCGCGTAGCAGTGGTGATGGGTTCTAAAAGTGACTGGCCAACGATGAAGCTGGCTGTTGATTTGTTGCAAGACTTAGGGATTGCAGCAGAGAAGCACGTAATTTCAGCCCACCGAATGCCAGTTCAACTACAGGAGTTTGGGTCACAGGCCAGAGAGAATGGCTTAGAAATTATTATTGCCGGAGCGGGAGGGGCCGCTCATTTACCTGGCATGTTAGCTGCCAGTACAACAATCCCCGTCATCGGGGTCCCAGTTAAGTCCAGCAACTTAAATGGTCTTGATTCACTCTTGAGTATTGTTCAAATGCCCGGCGGGGTGCCGGTTGGCACAATGGCCATCGGGAATTCTGGTGCCAAGAACGCGGCCCTATATGCCGCTTCGATTTTGTCATTACAAGATGAAGAAGTTGCCACTAATTTGGCGGATTTCCGCGCTAAGCAAACTGCTAGCTCGATTGAAAGCGAAGGGGAGTTGCAATGACAGAGGCAAACCGTTACCTCGAACCAGGGAAGACCATCGGAATCATCGGTGGTGGTCAGTTGGGGCAAATGATGGCCCTTTCAGCAAAAGAAATGGGTTATCAGGTACTGGTCTTAGATCCAACCCCAGACTGTCCCACCGCTCAAGTTTGTGATGACCAAATCGTGGCTGAATACGACGATCAAATGGCCCTCCAAGAGTTGGCGGATCGGTCGGATGTTTTGACTTATGAATTTGAAAACGTCAGCCAAGCGGCCTTACAGGAATTAAAGGATGCCTATATCCCACAGGGCGTGCGACTCTTAGAAATCACCAGTAATCGTTTGGCGGAAAAAGCCTTTATTCGCGATGAAGCACAAGTACCGGTTGCTAAGTTTGCCCGGGTTGAGAGCCCAGCGGATTTAGAGCAGGCGATCACCAAGGTGGGCTTGCCAGCTATTTTAAAAACGGTTAGTGGTGGTTACGATGGCCATGGTCAATTTGACTTGAACACCGCTGCTGATGTTGAAGAGTTGAAGGGCAATTGGCCTGGTGGCGTGCTGATTTTAGAAGAAAAGATTGTCTTTACCAAGGAAGTCAGCGTCATGGTAACTCGAACGAAGCAGGGCCAATTGGTCACGTGGCCAATTTCTGAAAATGTCCACCAAAATCATATTTTGAAGACCTGCATGATTCCCGCAGCGATTGCCAAAGATCACGATAGCCAAGTCTATGAAATTGCCAAGACGATTGCCGATCAGCTTGATTTGCGCGGGGTCTTAGGCATCGAACTCTTTGTTAACCAGGAGAGCAATCAGGTGTGGGTCAATGAGTTAGCGCCACGGCCACATAATTCTGGTCATTACACGATTGAAGCCTGCAATATTTCTCAGTTTGAAGGACATATTCGCAGCATCGTCGGCCTACCAATTCCAGCAATTAAGCTCCATGACCGTGCGATGATGGTCAATTTACTTGGCGATGAATTGTTAAAGGCACGCCAAGCCTTCCCTGACCATGCCGATTGGCATTTCCATGATTATGGCAAGGCGGCCGTCAAGCCCGGTCGGAAAATGGGTCACCTTACGGTGGTTGGTCAACCGGCTATTGCAGATTTAAGCACATATTTCCAAACAATTTAATCAGGAGAGTAAGGAAAAATGATAGAAAATACAGTTGAATTTGACGGACAGCAGCTTACCCGCGGTGACTTGCTGTATGAAGGAAAGGCTAAGCAGGTCTTTGCGACTAATGATCCGGCCATTATCTGGATGCATTACATGGACCAGGTCACAGCCTTGAACGGAAAAGTTAAGGAAGAATACAGTGGCAAGGGCGAGTTAAATTCAAACATCTCAAATCTCCTTTTTACTTACTTGTCTAACCAAGGCTTGCAACACCATTGGTTGGGGTCAATTTCTGCAACCGATGAGCTGGTGAAGAAGGTGGACATTATTCCTTTGGAAGTGGTTACTCGTCACTATACAGCGGGGCACTTTGTTTCTCGCTTCGGGGTCGAACCAATGCAAAAGTTGTCACCCCGTGTGCAGGAACTGTATTACAAGTCGGATGAGCTGGATGACCCTTTTATGAACGACTCACAGGCAGTATCCTTGCGCTTTGCCAGCGAAGCTGATTTAAAGACGGTCTATGGGTTGGCTGACAGGGTCAACGAACTCTTGGTGGCCTTGTTTAACAAGGTTGACATTACGTTACTTGACTACAAATTAGAATTTGGCCGTTTAGCTGATGGGCAAATCATCTTGGCCGATGAACTTTCACCGGATAACATGCGTTTGGTTGATCAAAAGACGGGCAAGTCACTTGATAAAGATGTTTTCCGCCAAAAGCAGGGGGACTTGCGTGTTGGCTACCAGGATGTATTGGCACGCCTCCAAGGCGCGTTGAAGTAAAAGGAGTACAGGAAAAATGTATTTGGCAAAAATTTACGTAACCTACAAGCCATCAATTTTGGACCCGCAGGGGGTTGTTATTAAATCAGCCTTAGAGCGCTTGGAATACCAAGGAATCGAAGATGTTAGTCAAGGAAAATACTTCCAGGTGAAGTTAACCGGTGTCGATAAGGTTGCCGTTGCCAAGGAAGTTGAATCATTGGTTGAAGAATTATTAATTAACCATAATACCGAAACCTATACTTACGATTTGGAAGAAATTTAAAAAGGAGACCACCCATGAAAGCTGCTGTCATTACTTTTCCAGGTTCTAATTGTGATATGGATATGTATCACGCTTTGGAATCGTTTGATGTTGATGTTGATTTGTTAGACGATCAGGCCAGTGACCTTTCAGCATACGATGCCATCTTTATTCCAGGCGGCTTTTCTTACGGTGATTATCTCCGTTCAGGTGCTGTTGCTAAGTTTTCACCGGCAATGGACGCTGTGAAGGCCGCTGCCGCAAACGGGCAGTTGGTTGTTGGTATTTGCAATGGTTTCCAGATTTTGACGGAAGCTGGGCTGTTGCCTGGTCAACTCCTGGTTAATGAGCAGCCTGGTTTTATTTGCGATGAAGTCAACTTAGTGTTGGAAAATGCAGAGAGTAACTTTACCAACACGATGGGTAAGGGGGCAGTCTTGAAGGTTCCAATCGCTCACGGTGAAGGAAACTATGTTACTGATGAAGCCACTCTCAAAGAGTTGGAAGATAACCAGCAAGTCATTTTCCGCTACCAAGAAAACGTTAACGGTTCAATGAATAAAATTGCCGGTGTCACAAATAAGGCAGGCAACGTTTATGGCATGATGCCCCACCCTGAACGAGCTGTTGATGCTTTAACTGGTAATGACAGTGGCCGTGCTTTCTTCGAAAGCCTCTTACACGCAGTTGATCAAAAAGCCCACGCCTAAGCAAGACATCCGTTTTAAAGGAGAATTTGGATGAGTACCCAACAAACTAACCCAATGGCAAATGAGCCCAGCCCAGATATGATCGCTGAAAAGCGGATTTATGCCGATTGGGGCCTAACAGACCATGAATATGATTTGATTGTGGAACACCTTGGCCGCCGGCCAAATTATACCGAAGCTGGTATTTTTTCTGGAATGTGGTCAGAACACTGCTCTTACAAGAAGTCAAAGCCCGCGTTGCGCAAGTTCTGGTCGAAAAACGAACGTGTCTTACAAGGCCCTGGTGAAGGTGCCGGTATCTTAGATATTGGGGATGGCCAGGCCGTCGTTTTTAAAGCTGAGAGCCACAATCATCCTTCCTTTGTCGAACCTTATGAGGGGGCTGCAACCGGTGTTGGTGGTATTTTACGCGATATTTTCTCCATGGGTGCCCAACCAATCGCCGTTTTGGATTCTTTGCGCTTTGGTCAATTAGACAATGCCAAGACCCGTCAAATCGTTGATGGTGTCATTGCCGGGATTGCCGGATATGGGAATGCCATCGGGATTCCGAACTTGGGTGGTGAAATTGCCTTTGATGAATCGTATGCGGGAAACCCACTGGTCAACGTGATGTCAGTTGGTTTGGTTAACCAAAATGAAATGCAAGTTGGTCAGGCTAAGGGGTCAGGCAACACGATTATCTATGTTGGCGCGAAAACGGGTCGAGACGGCATCAATGGGGCAAGCTTTGCCTCAGCAGAATTTTCATCAACAGAAGAATCCGACCGTTCTAATGTTCAGGTTGGAGATCCTTTCTTGGAAAAGTTGGTGATGGACGCCACGATTGATGCTATTAAGAAATATGGTAAGAGCATTATCGGAATCCAAGACATGGGCGCTGCTGGTTTACTGTCATCAAGTTCTGAAATGGCCTCAAAGGCCGGTACTGGAATCGAATTGAACCTTGATTTGGTTCCCCAACGAGAAGCTTCGTTGACACCGTACGAATTGATGTTGTCCGAGTCACAAGAACGGATGTTGCTGGTCGTCCAAAAGGGCGAGGAACAACCAGTAATCGACCTCTTTGAAAAGGCCGGTTTGGATGCCGTTGCAGTTGGTACGGTGACAGACGACGGCCGTTACCGTTTGAACTTCCACGGCGAAACAGTGGCTGATGTGGACATTGACTTTTTGACAAACGCACCTGAGCCAAAGTTGGCCCAGGAAGAACCTGCTCGTTTGAAGGAAGCTCGTGCTGACCAATACCAACCAAACGTGGCAGATGCCAACCAGGTCTTGCTTGATCTTTTGGCACAGCCAACGATTGCCTCCAAGGCCAGCCTCTTTCGTCACTTTGATTCCCAAGTCCGTGCCGATACTGTGGTCAAGCCGGGCGGGGATGCTGGGGTTGTGCGCATTCGCGGAACAAAGAAGGCTTTGGCGATGACGACCGATGTTAACAGTCGCTACGCCTACTTGAACCCCTTTGTGGGTGGTCAAATGGCTGTGACCGAAGCTGCCTCAAACCTGGTAGCGACAGGTGCTTTGCCAATCGGAATGACGGACTGCTTGAACTTTGGTTCGCCCGATAATCCAGCAGTTTATTATGAGTTACATCAGTCAGTTGAAGGCATCACGGAGATGGCCAAGCGCTTAAATACTCCCGTTATTTCTGGCAATGTCAGTCTTTATAACGAAACTGACAACCAGGCCATCTTGCCAACAGCCATGGTCGGCATGGTTGGTTTGATTGCTGATAATCAACACATTACCCGTGCCGAATTCCAAAACGAAGGCGACCAGGTTTACCTGGTAGGAACTATTGGGGATTCCTTTAACGGTAGCGAAATTCAAAAGATGCAGACTGGTGAAATTGCTGGTCAGTTAGCTGATTTTGACGTAGACGCTGCCCAAGTAAATCAGGAATTTGTTTTGCAGGCAATCGAAGCCGGTTTGGTTACCAGTGCACACGACTTAAGCGAAGGTGGTTTGGCCGTGGCTTTGGCTGAAGCGACCTTCCCAAATGACTTTGGAGTGCAAGCTGATTTTCCAGGAACGACTGCACAACTGTTTGCGGAAGTGCCAGGCCGCTTTGTATTGTCAGTACCGAGCGAACAAGCAGTTGCTTTTGAACAAAAGATGACCGAAACGAAGGCAGTGGTTGCTAAGTTGGGTCAAGTAACGACGGATGCAGTCATCGCCATTCAAACACAGGATGGCCAAGTAATGGTTGACCAAAAGGCCGCCAAGGCAAGCTATCAAGACGCGATTCCGCAATTGATGGCTGAATAAGGAGCACACCAATGGATCAATATGTGAATGAAGTGACCGAACAAGCGGCTTACTCATCATTAAATGAAGAATGTGGCATCTTTGGTGTCTGGGGTCGTGATGATGCGGCCAATTTGACCTATTATGGTCTGCACGCTTTGCAGCACCGTGGTCAAGAAGGAGCCGGTATTGTTGCCAATAATCAGGGACACCTGTGGCAGGAACGCGGGATCGGCCTTGTTGCCGAAGTTTTTGCTGACCCCCGTCGTTTGGAAGCCCTCAAGGGCCAGGCGGCGATTGGCCACTTGCGTTATGCAACGGCCGGGGCCCATGGAATTGAAAATATCCAACCCTTGATGGCTAATTTTCATGACATGCAACTGGCTTTGGCCCACAATGGGAACTTAACTAATGCACAAACATTGCGCAACCAGTTGGAAGAAGATGGCTCTATTTTCCAGTCCTCATCGGATTCTGAAATTATTTTGCACCTGATTCGTCGCTCACAGGCCGAGACCTTTGATGAAAAAATCAAGGACGCCTTGAATCAATTGCGTGGTGGCTTTGCTTTCTTGTTGCTGACCCCACACGCTTTGTATGCCATGTTGGATCCACACGGTTTTCGACCATTTGTTATTGGTCAGATGCCGGATAATGGTTCTTACGTGGTTACTTCCGAAACGGCTGCGCTCCATGTTGTTGGGGCAAAGTATGTGCGTGATGTCCAACCTGGTGAGTTGATTCGTATTGATCAGGATGGCATGAACATCACTCATTACACAGAAAAGACGACATTGAATGTCGATGTGATGGAATATGTTTACTTCGCCCGTCCTGATTCGGATATTCACGGCATTAATGTTCACCAAGCGCGGAAGCGAATGGGGGCTGCGCTCGCAAAGGAACAGCCGGTTCCTGGAGCTGATATCGTTGTTGGCGTACCAAACTCCAGTTTGTCTGCCGCCAGCGGTTATGCCGAAGGCGCTGGAATGCCAAACGAAATGGGCTTGGTCAAAAATCAGTATATTGCCCGGACATTTATCGAGGCCACCCAAGATAAGCGCGAACGCGCCGTGCGGATGAAGTTATCTGCCGTTGAAGCTGTGGTGAAGGACAAAAACGTTGTCCTCGTTGATGACTCCTTGGTTCGTGGTACAACTTGTCGTTATATTGTCCGGATGCTCAAAGAAGCTGGGGCGAAATCAGTCCATGTTCGGATTGCGAGTCCAATCTTTAAGTACCCAGCTTTTTATGGGATTGATGTCCAAACCCGGGCTGAATTGATGGGCAATAATCATAGCTTGGACGAAATGACTGAATTAATCGAAGCGGATTCATTGGAATTCTTGAGTAACGAGGCTTTGGTGGCATCAATCGGTTTGCAGATGCCAGATGGTGGAACTGGCTTAACGACGGCTTACTTTAGCGGCCATTATCCAAGCCCGATTTATGATTATAGCCCAGAAATGGCTGAAGCCAAAGCAAGTGGTGAGGTCACTTTTGCTGAAGAACCAACCAGCTTGTATGTTCCACAAAATCCAGCAGAAGATCAGCGAGTAGAAGGAGCAAATTAAATGGCAAAAGAGCACAACGCTTATGAGGCAGCTGGGGTTGACATTGAGGCCGGTAACCAGGCCGTTGAGTTAATGGCCGAGGCCGTTGCGGATACTTACACACCAAATGTTGTCTCCGGACTAGGGGGATTTGGGTCTGTTTATGCCCTTGATGCGGGTATGCAGGAACCGGTCCTGATTTCCGGAACTGATGGTGTTGGCACTAAGCTCCTTTTAGCAATTGCCGCTAACCGGCATAATACGATTGGTCAAGACCTGGTTGGGATGGTTGTGAATGATATTTTAGCTCAGGGTGCCAAGCCAGCCTTTATGCTGGATTACCTGGCCGTCGATAAGATGCGACCAAAAGTTGCTGCTGAAATCGTGACGGGGATTGCCAAGGCGGCTAAGGAAGCGCAAATTGCCTTGGTTGGGGGAGAAAGCGCAGAATTGCCCGGTTTGTACCAGCCTCATCACTATGATCTAGCTGCCTTTGCGGTTGGTGTGGCTGAAAAAAACCGATTGCTAACAAATGAGACCGTTCAGGTAGGCGATGTTTTGATTGGATTGCCATCCTCTGGTGTTCATTCCAACGGTTATTCGCTGGTTCGTCAGATCTTGGGTATCCATGATGATGTCAAAGCCTTTAATGATTTGCCAGATCACTTGCAGGAAGAAATTTTGGCGCCAACGAAGTTGTATACTAACGCCTTGTGGCCATTGGTTGAGCAGGAGTTGGTACACTCAGCCGCCCATATTACGGGTGGTGGCCTTGTTGAAAACTTACCACGAGCATTACCAAAGAATGTTCAAGCAAAAATCAGCTGGGGCACATGGCCGATTTTGCCCATCTTTAAGAAGTTGCAAGAGGCCGGTAACTTATCGCTCGATGAGATGTTGTTGACCTTTAACAACGGCTTGGGCATGGTTTTGATGGTTCCGGCTGACAAAGCGGGTGTGATTTTGGATCAATTGGCAGAACGCTCTGAACCAGCCTATCGGATCGGTGAAATCGTGCCAGCTGAAGCAGATCGTGAACCGGTCTTCTTTGAGGGGGATGCGCCATGGCCAGAAAAATAAAGCAACGAAAGGCCCGGTTGGCGGTTTTTGCTTCTGGAACGGGAACAAACTTTTCCGCCCTGCAGGAAGCAATTGTTAATCAGGACCTACCGGCAGAAATCGTTTTAGTCGTGGTTGACCACCAGGATGCGCCGGTTATCCAGCGCGCAGCGAAGTGGGCTATTCCGGTTTTTAAGGTTCGGTACCCAAGTTATGAAAATAAGGCGGCTGCCGAACAAGCGATTGTTGCCGAATTACAGGAGCACCAAGTTGATGGTATTTTGCTGGCCGGGTATATGCGTATCTTAACAGAAACACTGCTTTGCGCCTTTCCGCAAAAAATTGTGAATCTGCACCCTGCGTTGTTGCCTAAGTTCCCAGGTCGCCATAGTATCCTCGATGCTTATGAGGCTGGTGTAGGGGAAACGGGTGTGACCGTGCACTTCATCGACAACGGCATTGATACTGGACCAGCGATTGCCCAGCAGGCTGTGCCACGAATGCCAGAAGATTCACTGACAGATTTGACTGAACGAATTCACGCAGTTGAACATGAACTTTATCCAGCAGTATTAGCTGATTTACTAGAAAAAGGGGTATTTTTACAATGAAACGGGCCTTGTTAAGTGTTTCCGATAAGACGGGTTTGGTAGACTTTGCCAAGCAATTAGTAGCATTAGACTTTGAATTGGTTTCAACCGGCGGTACACACAAGGCTTTGGCCGATGCTGGTTTGGATGTGATTGGGATTGAAGAGGTTACGAACTTCCCAGAAATGTTAGATGGTCGTGTTAAGACTTTGCACCCCCGCGTGCACGGTGCATTGTTGGCCCGGCGTGACTTGCCTGAACACATGGCGACTTTGAAAGAACATGGCATTACACCAATTGATCTGGTAGTTGTAAACTTGTACCCATTTAAGAAAACCATCTTGAAGCCCGACGTAACCGATGCGGATGCGATTGAAAACATTGATATTGGCGGCCCATCAATGTTGCGTTCGGCAGCCAAGAACTTTGCTGCTGTTTTGCCAGTTGTTGATCCAACTGATTACGAAGCAGTGATTGCCCACTTGAAGAGTGGCGAAGACGACCAAAAGTTCCGCCGCCAATTGGCAACGAAGGTCTTCCAACACACAGCCGTTTATGATGCCTTGATTGCTTCTTACTTGACTGACAAGGAATTCCCAGAACAATTGACGATTTCTGGTGAAAAGTTTGACGACATGCGCTACGGGGAAAATCCAGACCAAAATGCTGCCGTTTATACGAGCGCTTTGCCTGAAAAGTATTCAATCTTAAATGCTGATATTTTGCACGGGAAGCAATTGTCTTACAATAATATTCGCGATGCCGATGCGGCTTTACGCATCATCGCTGAATATGAGGAAACGACAGTCGTCACAGTTAAGCACATGAACCCCGCCGGAATTGGTCAGGGTCAAACGGTTGAAGCAGCTTGGGACCAAGCCTTTGCTGCTGATGATATTTCAATTTTTGGTGGTATTGTTGCCTTGAACCGCGAAGTTGACTTGGCAACTGCCGAAAAAATGCACGCGATTTTCTTGGAAATCATTATTGCCCCAAGCTTTACCAAGGAAGCCTATGAAGTTTTGGCTAAGAAGAAGAACTTACGTCTTTTGACTTTGTCTTTTACAACGGCTATTCCAAATCAGACTGAAGTCACTTCTGTCTTGGGTGGCTTTGTGGCCCAGGATCGTGATTTGTTGTCCGAAACGGCAGCTGATTTTAAGGTTGTATCAAAGGCACAGCCAACTGCCGAACAGTTGCAGGCAATGGTCTTTGCCCAAAAGGCTGTTAAGCATACCAAGTCCAACGCCATTGTAGTGGCCCGCGATGGCCAAACATTGGGGGTTGGGGCTGGTCAACCGAACCGAATCGATTCAGTGAAGATGTCCATTGCAAAGGCTAAGACAAAGCCTGGCTTTGAGGATGCTGTTTTGGCATCCGACGCCTTCTTCCCCATGGACGATTCAGTGGCTTATGCCGCTGAAAACGGTATCAAGGCAGTGGTTGAACCTGGTGGATCAATCAAGGACCAAGACTCAATTGATAAGGCCAATGAATTGGGCTTGGTTTTGGTCTTCTCAGGTCGTCGTCACTTCAAGCATTAAGCAAGAGGAACAATCGTTATGGCAAAGGTATTAGTAATTGGTTCAGGTGCACGTGAACATGCGCTCGCCCAAACATTTTTGAGAAGTCCCCAGGTCGATGAAGTTTTCGTAGCGCCTGGTAATGATGGCATGCAGGAAGAAAACCTGACTCGGTTACCCATTGGAGCAAACGACTTAGACACCTTGGTGCAGGCTGCTCAAGAGCAACAGGTCGATTTGACCTTCGTTGGCAACGAAGATCCTTTGATTTTAGGGATTGTCGACCGTTTTGAGGCCGCCGGTTTGAAGATTTTTGGCCCCAATGCCGTTGCTGCACAATTGGAAGGGTCAAAGACCTTTGCCAAGGAAGTTTTAACCACTAACCAAATTCCAACGGCTAAGGCTGTTACGGTGACAAGCCAAGACGAAGCCAAGACAGCGATTGCAAATTTTGATTGGCCAATGGTTTTTAAGCTTGATGGGTTGGCCCTTGGTAAGGGTGTTACGATTATTGAAGACCAATCGAGTGCCGATGAATATCTGCAAAGCTTGTATCAGAAAGACCCGGTTGCTAAATTAGTGATTGAGGAATTCTTGAACGGTGTTGAATTTTCCATCTTTTCCTTAGTCGGCCAAGATGGCCGGGTTGTGCATACACCAATGGCCCAAGACCATAAGCGTCGCTATGACCATGACCGTGGACAAAATACTGGTGGGATGGGGGCCTATAGCCCACTTTCTTGGTTGCGTCCAGCAGATGCGAAACAGGCAGTTGATGAATTAGTAATGCCCATGTTAGCCGCCATGGCTGATCGGGGAACACCCTTTACCGGTGTCTTATATACCGGAGTGATGTTAACTGCAGCCGGGCCAAAGGTGATTGAGTTTAACGTTCGCTTTGGTGATCCAGAGGCCCAGGTGGTCTTGCCTCAGCTCCAATCTGATTTTTATCAATTGATTTTGGATTTGCTAGCAGGTAAAAAGCCCGAAGTACACTGGCAAAGCGATGATGTATACTTAGGGGTGGTATTGGCTGCGCCAGGCTATCCACAGGCACCCGAAAAGGGTGGTGTGGTACCAACGACGGTCGAGTTGTCACCATTGACGGTCAATTATGCTGGTGCTAAACTTGCTGAAAATGGCTTGGTTGCTAGCGGAGGTCGTGTGGCCACGGTTGTTGGTCATGGCGAGGACACGGTGCGTGCGCAAGCCTTAGTATATGATGTTTTGGATAAGACCCATGGTGACTTAGTTTACCGTCATGACATTGGTCATTGGGCGGTTGACTTAGCGAAAGAATGAGGATGTGCGAGTGAAAACAGATATCGAAATTGCACAAGAAGCGGTTGTTCAACCAATCGGCGAGATTGCTGAAAAAGTAGGCTTGAAGGCGCATGAAATTGAACCTTACGGCTATGATAAGGCTAAGATTAACCTAGATAAAAGCGTTGATCGTCAATCAGACTTGGGCAAGCTGATTTTGGTAACGTCGATTAATCCGACACCAGCTGGTGAAGGAAAGTCAACTGTAACGGTTGGCTTGGCGGATGCCTTAAGCCTGGCTGGACAAAAGACCATGATTGCCTTGCGGGAGCCTTCTTTAGGACCAGTAATGGGTCTCAAGGGTGGGGCAACCGGTGGCGGCTACTCACAAGTGATTCCAATGGCTGATATCAACTTGCATTTTACTGGTGATTTCCACGCCCTGACTAGTGCCCACAATACGTTAGCGGCAGCGATGGATAATAGTATTTACCAAGGTAACCCGTTAAAGATTGATCCACGTCGCATTTTGTGGAAGCGGGTTTTAGATATTAATGATCGCGCTTTGCGTCACACAACGATTGGTCTTGGTGGACCCACCTCGGGTGTGCCGCGTGAAGATGGCTTTGATATTACGGTTGCTTCCGAGTTGATGGCTATCTTGACACTATCAACTGATTTGCAAGACTTGAAACAGCGAATTGAAAAAATTGTCGTCGCCTATAATTATGATAAAAAACCGGTAACGGTTGCTGACTTAGGTGTGGCTGGTGCCCTGACAGTCCTCTTGAAAGACGCGATTAAACCAAACTTGGTCCAAACGTTGGCCCACACACCATCTATTATTCATGGCGGTCCCTTTGCCAATATTGCCCAGGGAACAAACTCAGTTTTGGCAACGAAGACGGCATTGCAGCTGGCGGATTATGTTGTCACGGAAGCTGGATTCGGTGCGGACCTTGGTGGTGAAAAGTTTATGGACATCAAGGTGCCAAAGCTTGGTAAGGCACCCGATGCGGTTGTCGTTGTTGCGACCGTCCGTGCTTTGAAACATCACGGTGGGGCCGCATTAGCTGATTTGAACCAAGAAGACCTGCTGGCTTTAAAGGGCGGCTTGGAAAACCTTGGTCAAAACATTAAGGCCATGCAACGCTATGGTCGCCCAGTTTTGGTCGCCGTGAACCGGTTTACGGCTGATACCGACGCTGAAATTAAGCTGATCGAGGACTTTGTGGCAACGCTTGGTGCCCAGGTCTTCTTGGCCGATGTGTGGGCACAAGGCGGTGCTGGCGCCCAGGACCTCGCCCAAGCGGTGATTGAAACCAGCGCCCAGGCGGATGCTGATTTTACCCCACTGTACCAGGAAGATGCGCCTGCATTAGAGAAGTTGCAGGCCATTGTTGAAAATATTTACGGCGGCGTAGCTGTCGAACTATCTGCTAAAGCGGAAAAGCAATTGACGGACTTTGCGCAATACGGTTGGGATAAATTGCCAATCGTGATGGCGAAGACGCAATACTCGCTTTCTGATGATCCGAAGAAATTAGGTGCACCAAAGGACTTTACGGTTCATATCCGTGAGTTTGTACCTAAGCTTGGCGCAGGATTCTTAGTGGCCCTGACTGGGTCCATTTTGACTATGCCTGGTTTGCCAAAGCATCCGGCCGCCTTGGATATCGATATCGATGAAAACGGCCAGATTAGCGGTTTGTTCTAATGATATCAATGATGAAAGGTTTTGTTTTGGCTAGCCTTTTTCTTACTTAAGCTGGCGGTGGCCGCAAAATTAGGTGCACGATTAATAAAAAGGTTTCTGAATTTTCAGAAACCTTTTGTACTGATGTGGTGATACGACCAACGTGTTGGTCTTATTTTATAAGCGATTAATAAAAAAATAAAATTAGTGTTGACTCATCAAATTCTCATGTTATAATAAAATCATTATTAAACAAGACGAAGAAAGAAAGGCGGTTTCACTGATGAAGAATATTATGAATCAAAGTCAAATCGCCCAATCTCAATTCGCGTTGTTGCTCAGCTTGCTAATGTACTCCTAGTAAGTTGATTTTTGAGTTTGTCAGCTACTGGGAGGAAACTTCCAGTAGCTGCTTGGGCAGAAGGCCCCGGCAGTGTAAAACTGCCGGGGCCTTTTTTATTTAGTAAAGGAGAGAAGCGATGGACATTAGTCGTCAAGCAAAGATTGAGGAAGACGTAGCTGATTTTGAAAAGGCCGAAGCAATGGTGGTCAATCAAAATGAAGGGAAACAGGACAAAGAGTCCGTGAAGGAGATGGTTTATAACGTTAGTGCGGCGGTTTCAAACGCCATCTTGGTTACTTTGGGAATGGGCTTGTTGTTGCAAACGATTGCCGGCTTCATTCACTGGGCACCAATGATTCAGTTGGGGGCGATTACGAAAATCATTTTGCCGGCTGCCTTTGGTGCTGCCATTGCTTCACAACTAAAGACGAATACGATGGTGATGTTTTCAGCGATGGCTGCCTCAACGGTTGGCGCAAACGCCGTTTTCTTTACTACTTCAAGCATGAAGCTGGCAACGGTGACAGGATTTTCGAGTGCACAGGCGGTTGGATCAACCGTTATCACGACCGGACAACCAATTTCAGCCGTTTTGGCTGGTTTGATTGCCGTCCTCTTTGGTAAGTGGTTGTCTGGTAAAACACCGTTAGATATGGTGATTGTGCCAGCCTTGACGACGATTGTCGGAACGGTATCTGGTTACTACTTAGCAATTGTGACTACACCAATTCTGGTTAAGATGGGTGAAATGATTACAGCAAGTATTGCAGTTAATCCTGTTATTGGGACGGCTTGTGTGGCCATGGTCTTCGGGGCATTGACAATGACGCCTGCTTCTGCAGCTGCTTTGGCGGTAGCGATTGGTGCCACCGGTGTTAGCTCACCTGAAGCAGCTGGTGCAATTTTGATTGGGACGACGGCTGTCTTTGTTTCTTATCCGGCGATGTCCTTCCATGAAAATAAGATTGGGGCAACAATTGCCCAAGGAATTGTTACTCCGAAAATCCAGTTTCCCAACATTATTAAGAACCCAATGTTGCTGATTCCACCAATGGTAGGCGCAGCAATTGCGGCACCAATTGCAACGATTGGCTTCCATATTACCGTACCATTTGCAATGGCAGGAATTGGCTTCAACTCCTTCATCGTTCCTTTGGCTCTTTTCGGTCGAGGCATGACAGTCTTTGGTGCATACATGGTCTTCGGCGTGGTAGTGCCAGTGGTGGTTTCCTTCATTCTGTATCGAATCATGCATAAAATTGGTTGGATCAAGTCAGGCCAAACCCATCTGGAAATGGTGTAATGAAATTATCAAAATTAGTGTTGACTAATAAAATTCTAATGTGATAATTAATTTATCATATAAAGAAGAGCAGAAAAGAGGGTAAAGATTATGTACAAGTTCATGCAAACAAATCAGGCCCAATCACAAGTCATTATTATTATCAGCTTACTAAACAATTAAACTAGTAGGTTGGTTTTAAGTGCACCAGTTACTAGTTCTTAGTAACTGAGTGTTAAAGGTCCTAACGCTTAGCGTTAGGACCTTTTTTATTTGCGATTGGTTAAGAGAAAAAAGGGGAATGATGCATATGGATGCACGAGTAACAGAAGACAAAGTTCAAGAAGATGTTTTGGACTTTGAAAAATCAGAAACAGCTGTTGAAGCAGCTCCAAAAGATCAAGAAACATTAAAAGAGAAAGTTTATAACGTTAGTGCGGCGATTTCAAATGCGATCCTGGTCACGCTGGGAATGGGATTTTTGATGCAGTCAATCGGTGGCTTGACTCATTGGCCAGTACTGGTGCAATTAGGTTTGATTGCTAAGGTTATGTTGCCGGCTGCCTTTGGCGTGGCAGTTGCCTCACAGTTAAAGACCAATACCATGGTGATGTTCTCAGCGATGGCTGCTGCAACGGTTGGTGCTAACGCGGCCTTTTTCACGACGACAACGATGAAATTATCAACGGTGACTGGCTTTGCGAGTGTGCAAGCCCCGGGTTCGATTGTTTTGACGACAGGACAACCAATTTCAGCGGTTATGGCTGCTGTGGTAGCCGTTCTCTTTGGAAAGTGGTTAACTGGTAAAACGCCGTTAGATATGATTATCGTGCCGGCATTAACGACGCTGGTTGGAACTGTTTCAGGTTACTACCTGGCTCGTGTGACGACGCCCCTCTTAGTTGGAATGGGTAAAGGTATTGCTGCTACTGTTAGTTGGAGTCCAGTTGTTGGAACAGCATTGGTTGCCATGTTGTTCGCTGTCTTCTTGATGTCACCAGCATCATCAGCAGCTTTAGCGGTGGCCATCGGGGCAACTGGTGTTAGTTCACCAATGGGTGCTGGTGCCATGCTAGTTGGAACGGCTGCTATGTTTGCGGCTTATCCTGCGATGTCTTTCCACGAAAACAAGCCAGGAACCTTTATCGCACAGGCTTTCGTGACGCCTAAGATCCAGTTCCCAAACCTGGTCCGCAATCCATGGCTCTTCTTACCACCAGTTGTATCAGCAGCTGTCTGTGCGCCAATTGCTGCCGTTGCCTTTCATTTGACGGTGCCATTCTCTTTGGCGGGAATGGGCTTGACTTCATTAATTGTGCCACTTGATTTGGCAACGAAGAATCCCGGGATGTTGGGAACTTTCCTAGTCTTTGGAGTTGTTTTGCCTGCCTTGATGTCCTTCTTGCTGTACCGTGTTCTCTTAAAGATGGGCTTGGTCAAGAGCGGTCAAACGCACTTGGATGTTATCTAATTTCACCGTAAAGGTTGTAGAAACCCCAGAATTTAGACAAATTCTGGGGTTTTATACTGTCTAAATTAGTCATTGTCGACAAAGTCAATCAGTGATTATCCGTGAAAAAATCCATTAGTATTGCAGGGTTCCAATCCATGGTTCATGAATTCAAACAGTGATAGTTAGATTAGGATTGTGATTGTGTTAACCGTGACCAGTGGACACAGTCTGAATTAGTCACTGTCGTGAAAAGAAAAACATAACTAACAATGATGGAACGGCAAGTTTCAGTGGTACGTAAAAATAACAACATTCTTTTGGCATTTCATAGTGAAGGTTAGCGCTAGTAGAAAGTCACTTGAAAAGAAAAATTTAAAATGTTTTGTTTTTATCGTTTTATTTTAAAAATAAACATTTTTTCAGAAAAAGAAAAACGCTTACAAAAAAGTGTAAGCGCTTTCAGAAAAAGATGCTATAATCAAATTACAAAAGATAAGGAGGAAATCTTTATGGAAAACTATCAACATGAATTACCTGTTCTAGAAAAGAAACAAATATTTAATCTTACCTTTGGATATTTTGGATTAAATATGGCCTTTTTTTTACAAACATCACAGATGAGTAGAATATTCCAAACCATCGGAACGGATCCTACTAAATTAGGTTGGTTCTTTATTTTACCGCCATTAGCAGGGATGATTGTTCAACCCATTGTCGGTAGAATGTCCGATAAGACTTGGAATCGATTTGGCAGACGGCTGCCATATTTGATATTCGGAGCAATTATTTCAGCTTTGGTTTTGATTCTTTTACCCAATGCTGGTTCGTTAGGATTTGGGTATGGATCTTCGACCGCTTTAATCTTTGGAGCTGTTAGCATCATGATGTTAGATGTTTCTGCTAATATGTGCCAACAACCATTTAAGATGTTAATTGGTGACATGGTTAATGAACGACAAGAGGATAAAGCATGGTCGTTACAAAATATTTATTCGAATGCGGGAGGAATGTTGGCCGCTATCCTACCAGCTGTAATTACGATTATTGGCTTCTCCAATATTGCGCCGAAGGGTGAGGTTCCAGCCAGTGTTAAGATTTCTTTTTATCTGGGGGCAATCATTATTATGGTAACGACGTTCTATACAATTATGAATGTCAAAGAATATAACCCGCAAGATTATAAGCAGTATCATGGATTGAAAAAAAATAAAAATGAAAAAACACCAAGCTTTATTTCACTCTTAAAAAACGCTCCATCAATTTTTTGGGAACTTTCTGCTGTGATGTTGTTTAGTTTTATTTCTGTTCAATTTGTTTGGACTTATAGTACTGGCGCATTAGCAGAAAATGTGTGGCATACGACAGATCCAGCTAGTGTTGGCTTCCAAGCGGCTGGCAATTGGAATGGTATTTTAACTTTTGTGCAGTCATTAACCGGTGTGCTTTGGGGAACTTTAGTTTTGGCTCAACTAAAACCGTCAAAGCGAAGGGGGGCACTCTTCTTTGCACTGATTTTAGGCGGAATTGGCTTGATGATGCTGTTTTTCATCTCGACTAAAATGTTAACAATCGTGCCATTTGCTTTATTTGGCATTATGTATATAACGATTGGAACGGAAGCTTTTGCAATGATTACAAGTGGTATTAAGGGCGAAAATGAAGGGGCCTATTTAGGTTTGTTTAATTGGCAAATCTGTATTCCTCAAATTATCGCCTCCGTTTCGAGCTTTGCAATTTTCCCTATGGTACACAAATCGATGAGTGCAATGATGTTGATTGCAGGAATTTCAGCTTTAGTAGCAGCAGTAATGATTAGATTTGTTAAAACGGTCAATGATTAATGAGGAGTAGTGTGATGAATGGTCAGCAGATGGTTTTAAAATTAAACGATATTAGTTCTAAAAAACCTGGAAATATTGCCGCTATATTTTCTTTGTCAAACGGGTATGTTGGCATACAAGCTAGTAATCCAATTAATGGATCAAATGATACTGGTACTTTAGTTAACGGTTTTTTTGAATATAGTCCAATCACATATGGTGAAGCCGCCGCGTTTTATCCAAAAAATAATCAAACGATTGTTCCGGTCTTAAATCTGAGAAAAATCATTTTGCTAGATGAAAATCATCATCGGTTTGATACTGCCACAATCAAAGATATTTCCCTCAATTTGGAGAACGGACAATTACACGAAGTTTATGAAGTCAGTAATCAAGCTCATAAAAAAATCGAAATGACAGTGGTTTCAGCCATTGATCAAAAGAATTTATCTTTTTATGGGATTAAATTTTCTTTTAAGCCGCTTTCGTACAAAGGAAAATTAATAGTTGATAAACGTTTTAAATTGGACGCAATCAGTGAAGCTGCTGATATTGGGGCACAGGAGGATCCACGGAAAACACGCAGAGTTAATAGTGCAGCAAAGCAGATTATTGCTAGTGCTGATGATCGAGAAATACTAAAAATCGCAACAAAAAAATCCAATCAATCAATCACAATTCAAGGACGTTCAATATCCAAAAAATTGTTAACTGAACGTGATTTAACAACAAGTTTTGACCTCACTTATATCTATCAAGTTAGTAAAGGAGATGAAAATAAGGTTGTTCCAATAGAGCAACATAGTTTTGTAAAGATCAAAGAGAATAGCCATCAGTTCTGGGAAAAGGTTTGGCAACAAAGTGCAGTAATGATTTCAGGTAACGATGAGATCAACTTGGCTCTCCACTTTAATATTTTCCAATTAAATCAGGCTGCGGGGAGGGATGGGCACACTAATATTGCCGCTAAAGGCTTAACTGGTCCTGGCTATGAAGGACATACTTTTTGGGACACAGAAATGTATATGATGCCCTATTTTATTTATACGAATCCAGAAATTGCTAAAAGTCTGTTAATTTATCGATATCATACGTTAGCTTTTGCAAGGAAACGGGCGCGGGAATTAGGTGTTGATAGTGGTGCATTGTTTGCTTGGCGATCAATTAATGGCGAAGAAACATCGGCATATTATCCAGCAAGTACAGCAGCATACCATCTTAACGGGGATATAGCCTATGCAATTGGGAAATACTATGAAACTACTGACGATGATGAATTCATGGAAAAATACGGTTTCGAAATTCTACTCGAAACAGCTCGGTTTTGGAGAGAATTCGGGTCATGGACAGAGAAAAATGGGCAAAAAAAGTTTGAATTCTTGACGGTTACCGGCCCAGATGAGTACACGGCAATGGTCGATAATAATTATTTTACTAATCGAATGGCTGAAAATAACCTTCAACTGGCCTACACGGTGGGGCACAAATTAGCGGTATCAAATCCGAAAATATTATTAAAATTAAATACCTCCGAAAATGAGCTACGTCAATTCCAACATCTTTCGACCAATATATATTTTCCAAGAAATACGCAATATGCTATTAATGCCCAGGATGATAGTTTCTTCAGTAAACCAATCTGGCCGTTTCAAACGACCCCAAATTCGCAATATCCGTTACTGCTGCACTATCATCCACTTCATATTTATCGCTATCAAGTTAATAAGCAAGCCGACACCATCCTTGCTGATTTCTTATTTCCGGAAACAATCACTGAATCCCAACTTGGCAGAGAATTTGATTATTATGAAAAAATTACGACACATGATTCTTCCTTGTCTCGCTCAATCTTTAGTGCAGTAGCTGCCAGAATGGGGAACGTGAAGAAGGCATATAGTTATTTTTCTGATACTGTTCGGATGGATTTAATTGACCTTCAAGGAAATACAGAAGACGGATTACATTTGGCTAATTTGGGTGGGAGCTGGCTCGATGTTGTTCAGGGATTTGCCGGTATGCAAGTAACCGCTCAAGGTATTCTGAAAATATTGCCACATCTACCAGAAGAATGGAATTCATTTGAATTTAGATTAATGTTTAAAAAACGGTTACTAAAGTTTGTAATCGATCAGCAGATAACAGAAATTACCTTGATAAATGGTGACCCATTGGAAGTTATTATTAATCAAAAAAAATACACCTTATCGAAAATAATCAAAATTAATAATTAAGGTAATCAAATGGGAAAGTACCGCTAGCAATGGAGGGAATAAAAAGTGAAGTTTGAGGATATCAAGGGAGTTATTTTTGATTTAGATGGTGTTATTTCGAATACATCGCGGCTGCATAATGTTGCATGGCAGCAGGTGGCCAAGCAAGTCGGAGCACAATGGACGGAGAGTCTTTCGAATAACTTGAAAGGAGTTAGTCGACAGGATTCACTCGAATTAATTTTACAAGCGGTACCTGCTGACCACCAATATAATGAAAGGGAAAAGCAAGAATTAGCCAATGATAAAAATAAGCATTATTTAAGGTTAGTTGATAATATGACTAAAAATGATATTCTTCCCGGAATTGTCCCGTTTTTAGAAAGTTTAAAACACAACAATTATCAATTGGCTTTAGCATCGGCATCCAAAAATTCGTCAAGGGTATTAGAAAAAATAGGGCTGAGTCATTATTTTTCTGAGATTGTTGACCCGCAAAAATTATCTAAGGGAAAACCAGATCCGGAAATCTTTACAACGGCAGCAAAATTATTAAGCCTTAAACCAGATCAATGCATAGGTATTGAAGATGCTGCAATGGGAATACAAGCGATTAACGCAGCTAATATTTTTTCAATCGGTATTGGTGAGCAAGATATTTTAAAAGATGCTGACATCGTTTTTGAAAATACTAACTTGTTAACATTAAACAATATCCGAGAATATTTTGAACAAAGAGAACTGCGACAAACAATTTAAAAATAGATTTTCATGGCTAGATTATACATTTATGATATTGACGTGAAGGTTGTCATTTTTCAGGTAATAATAGCTGTTAAGTTTATCCATTTTAGAGTAACGGTCGATCATGAATTAACTCGTTATTGTTTCAATATTTGGTCAGGTTCTTTTTAATAAGCCACTATGTTGGCTTATTTTTTTGCTTTTTTTAAATAAAAATGAAATTTAGTGAGGTTGCCTAACAGCAAGGAACGACTAAGTTATTCAGCAAAACAAGGGCGGGTGTTCAAGAGCGAATTACGATTTATTGTTGACAGTGTGTCATAAACGAGTAAACTAGAGAATGAATAATGACACGGTGTCATTTTAGGGGGGGATAAAAGTGCCAAAACCAACATTTTTAAACTTAAATGCAGACAAAAAGGAAAAAATTAGTCAGGTTCTCTTAGAGGAATTTTCGACCTCTTCGCTCTTAGACGCCAATGTTAACAATATTGTCAAAGCGGCCGGAATTGCTCGCGGATCTTTTTATACTTACTTTGCTGACCTAGAAGATGCCTACCGCTACACGTTGGGCCAGGTGATGACGACGATTCATGAGGGTTTTGTTGGGGATAACCCATTTCAAGCGACTCGCTCTTTTATTGACCGAGTGGAACAAAATCCGTATTACGACTTTTTAAGTAATTATTATGTCGTTGATGAGGCTATTTTGGCTGCTCATCACCAAGAAACCAGCAGTAAAAACTGGGACCAAGCGACGGCTGATTTGCCACAATGGCTGGCCAACGTTGCCGTTCACCATTTGATTCGCGAATATTTTTTAGCACCAACCGACAAAGAGCAAATTTTGGCCTTATTAGATGCCTTGTCAGGCTGGAACAAGCAGGAGGTTTAAGATGTTTTTAGCAGGGCATGAAATTAAAAAAGAAAAGTTACGTTACGGGTTGATCGTAGCAGTCATTGCCATGATTGCCTATTTAATTTTTATTCTAAGTGCCTTAGCACTTGGGTTGGCCAACGAAAATACGGCGGCGGTGAATAGTTGGCAGACCAAATCAGTGGTGTTGAGTAAAGATGCTAACGGCGACCTTAGTCAGTCCTTGTTGACGCAAGCAGATGCTGACCGGGTTTTGGGAAAGCGGGCTGATTTACTCGCCTTAACCCCAGGCATCTTAAAGATGGGTGAGCTCCGCGACTCGGCGATGTTTATTGGCTTGAGTAAAAACAGTCAGGTGGCCCAGAGTATTTCGTTGACAAAGGGCCGCTTGTGGCAAACTAAGAATGAAGTTGTCATTTCTAGTAAGTTGGCCAATCAGGGGATCAAGTTAGGGCAGCAATTAACCCTAGGGCTGCAAAGTCAGCCCCTAACGGTTGTCGGTTTTGCCAAAAATGCGGAATATAATATGGCACCAGTTGTATATGGCGACCAGTCACAGTGGGCTGCCATTAAGGGGACAACTGCTCAATTTGTTGGTTCAGGCTTTGTTAGCCGGGGAAAACTGACCGTGCGTGACGGGAACTTACAGGTAGTTACGAAGGCGGCATTGTTTGAAAAAATGCCTGGTTATAGTGCGCAAAATAAGACTTTCGTGTTGATGATTGCCTTTTTGATCCTGATTTCAGTTGTGATTGTGGCCATCTTCCTCTATATTTTGACGGTGCAGAAGATGGAAAACTTTGCTGTCTTACGGGCACAGGGAATTCCGGTTAGCTATTTAGTGTTAAACACCTTGTCGCAAACCATTTTAATGATGGGTGTAGCGGTAGTTGTTAGCATGGCCTTGGCTCTCGGCACGAGTGCTATTATGCCAGCAGCGGTGCCAATGTTCTTTAACTTTAGTTTGATTGGTCTGACAGGCTTGGCTTTGGTTGTTATGGGGCTATTGGGTGCTGTGATTCCGATGCGGTTGATTGCTAAAATTGATCCAGTAACAGTGATTGGAGGATAAGTACATGGAAAATTTAGTACTACAGCAAGTGAATAAGACCTTCGGTCACGGGTTAAATCAGGTTCAAGCACTGCAGGGTGTCGATTTTATTGCCAACCGTGGTGAGCTCACGCTGATTTTGGGGCCATCTGGTTCCGGGAAAAGTACCCTGCTGACGATTTTAGGTGGCTTACAACGTCCAACTAAAGGGAAAGTTTTGATTAATGGTCAAGATATTAGCCGGTTAACTGGCAAAGAAGCTGACCGCTTTCGGTTAGATCATATTGGCTTTGTGCTTCAATCCTATAATTTAGTGCCGTATTTGACGGTCAAGGAACAATTCGCTTTAGTGGATAAGGTTAAAAAAACCGAAAACTTGTCACCAGCAGCTATGGATGGTTATTTAGAACGACTGGGAATTACGCAGTTATTAGATAAGTATCCGGGTGAGTTGTCCGGTGGGCAAACGCAGCGGGTGGCAATCGCGCGGGCATTGTATGCGGATCCTGATTTTATTTTGGCCGATGAACCAACGGCTGCTTTGGATAGCGAGCGGGTGGCAGAGGTTGGTCAACTTTTTCAGGAAATTGCTCGACGTGAAAATAAGGCCGTGGTCGTCGTTACGCATGATTTACGGTTAAAAGAAGATGCTGATCGAATTTACGAATTAGTCGATGGTCGTATAAAGGGATCAAATTAGAAAAGTTTCGTTAAAATCCGTGTAAATTAGAAGGTCGGTTCTTTGTTCTAATTTGATTAGGAAGTAAAAGAAAAATAGAAAAAGGCGAACCCGGTTGATGGTCTTCGCCTTTTTATTTCAATCACAAAAGTGATCGTGCCATTCCTCGTTTTAATTTAGTAAAACAAAAAAACTATGTTTTAAAGAGAAGTTTGCAAGTTATAACTTAGCTAACTAAGCAAATGCGCTAGCATAAAATGATCTTCAGAACGGTCAGTAAATTTTTTTGGAGTGATTAATTCTAATAAAGTTCTTTTAAATTAAAATAAGCAAATGTTTTTCCATGATCATTTCCCTTAAAATCAGCTTTTTTACCTAAAAAGAACGAATAAAACGAAAAAAATTTGCAAAAACTCTTGCAAGATTAGGTTTTAGTGCTATAATTATTAAAAACTAATAATAAAACGTTAATTAGGAAGTAGTAATCTCCGTTTTGTAGTTCAGTGAAGTGTTGGTTGGTGTGAAACACGTACAGGCGAAGATGAACGTCACCTATAGTTGTATGCGATGAAAACCATACTGGGCGCTCCCATTACAGAGCTGACGATTTGAAGTTTAGATCGAATAATGAGAGATACCCTTTTTGGGTATAAGTAAGGTGGTACCGCGTGCAGAACGTCCTTTAGTCGAAAGACTAAAGGACGTTTTTTTATTGGTTAGGAAAAAAGGGAAGAGGACGAGAAGATGAAGAACATAACGAAGTGGTTGCAACAAGCATTCATCACAATCACTATTTTGGTTGTCGCCGGATTAGGCATGACCCAAGTGGCCCACGCTGATGATGGTTTGCAAAAGATTAAAAAAGCGGGAGTGATGAAGGTAGCAATTTCGCCGGATTACCCACCATATGAATTCCAGGTGAACAAAAACGGCACTTCAACTGATGTTGGAATGGACGTTGACATTGTCAAGCAGATTGCCAAGGACCTGGGCGTGAAATTAGAAATCAAAAACATGGACTTTAGTTCCGTCTTGGTTGCCGTCCAAACCGGCAAGGTTGACATGGCCATTGGGGGAATCAACCCAACCGACGAACGTCGTCAAAGCGTCGACTTTTCAAAGATTTATTACAACGGTGGCCAAAGCTTTTTGATTAGTAAGACAAACGCTGCGAAATATAAGACGGCTAGTGATTTACAGGGAACTAAGATTGGCGCCCAAACTGGAACCTTGCAATACGATTTGGCGCAACAAAAAATTTCGGGAGCCACGGTTGTGGGGATGGACAAGACACCAAACCTGATTTTTGCCTTGAAGACCAACAAGGTAGCAGCTGTTGGGGTTGAGAAGCCAGTGGCCCAAGCTTACGTTGCTAATGACAAAGATTTGAAGATGATTGATTCCGGTTACCAGTTGGACATCAACCAAACCGGTGCAGCGATTGCCTTTGCTAAGGGAAACCCTGAATTGGTAGCAGCAGTCAACAAGTCGATCGATAAGATTGAGGACCATGGCTGGATTAATACTTACTTGAAGAATGCCGGTAAGAACATGTCCGAAAATACGGTGGACACGTCAATGCTGCGCTACTGGCACTATTTCTATAGTGGCTTCTTAAACACCACTTTAATTGCTTTTGTTTCAGTTGCCTTTGGAATTATCTTAGGAATTATCTTGGCCTTGATGAAAATGTCAAAGTTTAAGGTCTTGAGCTGGCCAGCTATTTCTTACATCGAAATTGTCCGGGGAACACCAATGATGGTTCAAATCCTCTTGGTTTACTTTGGTCTTGGTGCTTTGATTAATATTCCAGCCCTAACGGCCGGTATCATCGCCGTTTCCTTGAACTCCGGTGCTTATGTTGCTGAAATTATCCGTGGTGGAATTACTTCATTGGATAAGGGACAAAAGGAAGCAGCCAAGAGTCTTGGCTTGAACCAAAAAGACACGATGCGCTTTGTGATTTTGCCACAAGCCTTTAAGAACATTTGGCCAGCATTGGGTAATGAATTTATCTCAGTCATCAAGGAAAGTTCTATTGTTTCGATCATTGGTGTGACTGATTTGGTTTATGAATTGAACATCGTCCGCGCTGACACTTACCGTGGTATTGCACCAATCGTGGTTGTCATGGTGATTTACTTCTTGATGACCTTTATCTTGACGCGGGGCTTGAACTACTTAGAAGGGAAGATGAACCATGACTAATCCATTAATTTCTGTAAAACATCTCAAAAAAGACTTCGGTGGCAATGAAGTTCTCAAAGATATTAACGGCGACATTGATGCCGGTCAGGTGGTCTGCATTATCGGCCCTTCTGGTTCTGGTAAAAGTACCTTACTTCGTTGCATCAACCAGTTGGAACGTCCAACTAGCGGTGTTGTTGATTTCAACGGTGTTGACTTAGCTCAACAATCTGATCAGGAATTGGCCAAGCTTGGTGAACAAATCGGCATGGTCTTCCAAAACTTTAATCTCTTCCCCAATATGTCGGTCTTGGCTAATTTGAAATTAGCGCCAATGCGAGTCAAGGGCATGTCCGACGAAGAAGCGACTGCCGTAGCGATGAAATACTTGACGAGTGTTGGTTTGGCTGACAAGGCTGATGCCTTCCCAAACAGTCTGTCTGGTGGGCAAAAACAACGGGTGGCCATTGCCCGTGCTCTAGCAATGCAGCCTCAGGTTTTGTTCTTCGACGAACCGACTTCTGCCTTGGACCCTGAAAATGTCGGTGAAGTCCTCAAGGTCATGAAGTCATTGGCGGATGGCAAGATGACCATGGTGGTCGTCACCCACGAAATGAACTTCGCCAAGCAGGTCGCTGATGAAATCTGGTTTATGGCTGATGGTGTGATTCAAGAAAAGAATACACCGAACGAGTTGTTTGGCCATCCACAAAATCCAAAGACCCAGGACTTTATTAGTAAAGTTTTGGCTGATTAAAAAGAGGAACTAAACGGTGGCAGTCGGTGCGAATAACTAAGTGGCTGATTCGAAGACCAGTAGTTATTCCAAATAAACAAGTGAAATTGATGGAAAAATAGAGGAGAAACAAAATGACAAAGAAAATTGTATTGGCATATTCAGGTGGACTCGATACTTCTGTGGCAATTCCATGGTTGATTGATAAGGGCTATGAAGTCATTGCCGTTGTCTTGGACGTTGGTCAAGGCGGCAAGGACTTGGATGAAATTCAAAAGAAGGGCCTCCAAGTTGGCGCAGCTCAGTCAATCGTTGTTGATGGTAAGGAAGAATTTGCCAACGAATACGTTGCCCCAGTAATCAAGGCCAATGCCTTGTATGAAGGTGCCTATCCTTTGGTTTCAGCACTTTCACGGCCATTGATTATTAAGAAATTAGTTGAAATTGCCCATGAAAACGGGGCCGATGCAATTGCTCACGGCTCAACTGGTAAGGGCAACGACCAGGTTCGTTTCGAAGCAGCGATTCATGCCTTGGATCCTGATTTGGCCATCGAAGCCCCAATCCGTGACTTTCACTGGTCACGTGAAGAAGAGATCGATTACGCCAAGGACCACAACGTTCCGGTGCCAATTGGTAAGCAATCACCATACTCGATTGATGCCAATCTGTGGGGCCGGGCCAACGAAGCCGGTATCCTCGAAGACCCTTGGAACATTGCCCCCGATGATGCTTGGGGTATGACGGTTGCACCAGAAGAGGCACCAGAAGAAGCGACATTTTTGGACTTGACCTTTGAAGAAGGGTTGCCGGTCGCCCTTGATGGGGAAAAGTTGACCTTGGCGCAGTTAATTGTCAAGTTAAATCAGATTGCTGGCGCAAATGGTATCGGCCGGATTGACAAAATTGAAAACCGTTTGGTTGGCATTAAGTCTCGTGAAGTTTATGAAGCACCAGCCGCAGCCGTGATTATGGCTGCCCACAAGGATTTGGAAGACCTGACCCTGGAGCGTGACGTTGCGCACTACAAACCTTTATTGGAACAGAAGGTGACGGATTTGATTTACAACGCACTGTGGATTACGCCACTCTTTGATGCCTTGCAGGCCTTCATCAACCAGACACAACAGGTTGTTAACGGTACAGTGAAGATGAAGTTGTACAAGGGCCAAGCCGTTGCCGTTGCGCGGAAGTCTGAGGAAAACTCACTGTATAACAAGAACTTAGCCACTTATACGGCAGCCGATAGCTTTGACCAAGTTGCTGCTGGAGGCTTCATTAAGTTGTGGTCATTGCCAAGTATGGTCTTTGAGCAAGTCAACCACATCCATTCAGAACAAAAGAAATAGGAGGGAATCAAATGTCCGATAAATTATGGGGTGGCCGGTTTACCGGCAAAGCAGCAGAATGGGTCGATGAATTTGGCGCCTCAATCGGCTTTGATTATCGGTTGGCAGCCGAAGACCTGGAGGGTTCATTAGCTCACGTGAAAATGTTAGGGCAGCAAGACATTATTTCAGCTGAGGAAGCTGAACAAATTAGTGCTGGTCTCCACGCTATTCAGGCTGATTTGGCCACTGACAAGGTGGAATTTTCCGTTGCCAATGAGGACATTCACCTGAATATCGAGTCCTTGTTGACGAAAAAGATTGGTCCGGTTGCGGGAAAGCTGCATACTGGTCGGTCACGGAATGATCAGGTGGCTACTGATTTTCATCTGTGGGTTAAGCACCGCTTGCCAGCAGTCAAGGAAGCCATCACTGAGTTGCAGCAGACCCTTCTTGATTTAGCCAAGAAACATGCGGGTGTGATTATGCCCGGCTATACGCACATGCAACATGCCCAGCCAATTAGCTATGGCCACTACCTGTTGGCCTATTTTGAGATGTTTCAACGTGACTTTGAGCGGTTTGAATTTAATGAAAAGCATACGGATATGCTCCCATTAGGAGCTGCGGCCTTAGCTGGTACGACCTTCCCCATTGACCGCCAACTAGTGGCAGACGAATTGGGCTTTGACTCTATCTACCACAATAGTTTAGATGCGGTTTCGGACCGGGATTTTGCCCTCGAGTTTCTCTCGAACGCCTCCATTTTGATGGTCCATTTGTCACGGATGGCGGAAGAACTGATTTTGTGGGGAACCTATGAGTTCAATTACATCGAACTTTCGGATAACTTCTCAACCGGATCATCGATTATGCCTCAAAAGAAGAATGCGGACTTTGCCGAACTTGTTCGGGGAAAGACCGGGCACGTCTTTGGTAGCCTAATGGGATTGTTAACGGTGATGAAGGGGCTGCCTTTGGCCTACAATAAGGATATGCAGGAAGATAAGGCAGCCACCTTCGAGGTCATGGATACGATTTTGGCCTCCGTAAAGGTCTTTACGGGAATGTTATCAACGATGACAGTTCATGCTGATCGGATGGAAGCCGCTACGAAGGATGATTTCTCGAATGCGACTGAATTGGCCGATTATTTGGCTACGAAGGGGGTGCCATTCCGTCAAGCCCACGCTGTTGTTGGTGAGTTGGTTTTGAAGGGCATTCAGACAGGGCAAACACTCAATGAGATGTCTTTGGCTGATCTCCAAGCCGCTGATAGCCATATTGAAGAAGATGTCTATGAAGAGCTGACTTCCAAGGCGGCCGTTAACCGCCGAACTTCCCTTGGTGGTACGGCCGTTGCAAACGTCCTCCAGGAAATCAGTCGGGGACAGGAACGATTGGCAGCACGGTAGGTGGTACAAATGATTTTTGAATAACCGCTAACTTAGGGTTACTGCGCTAATTCAAACCAATAAAAAAACACCGAACAGGTTCGTTCGGTGCTCATGAGAGTGAAGGTAATCTGCCTTCACTTTTTTGTTTGCTGATTTTTACTTCGCAACAATTTCTTGAACTTGCTTCAATTCACTGAGTTTCCAGTCGACGTAAGAAGTTTTCTCAGGTGAAGTTTCTGTCACCTTGACGATTGGAATGTTGTTGTCCTTGGCCAACTTGACGATTTTATCAACTGTGCCACCTGTGGTTTGCGTGTTGTAAACCAAAAAGGCGAGTTCGTGGTTCTTAATCTTGTTTTGAATGTCAGTCAAGACAGCTGGAGAAGGATCATTTCCTTCTTCAATGGCTTCGGCGAAATCAGTTCCGACCACGTTCGCACCTAAGGCGTCCAACATGTATTCATAGACTGGTTCAGTTTCCATGACTTCCTTACCGGCGACTGCAGATTTCAATTCGGCGATCTTGTCGGTCACTGGCTTCAGCTTTGTAGCGTAGGCCTGTGCATTGGCTTGATAATCAGCCTTGTGCTTAGGGTCCTTCTTGCTGAGCGTGTCAGCCAATCCCTGCGCGGCCTTAATCATGTTGGCTGGATCGTTCCACAAGTGGGGGTTTGAGCCAGACTTCTTGTTTAAAATATCGTTACCAACATAGAGCACTTGGGTTGACTTCGACGTCTTGGCTAATTTCTGCAACCAAGCATCGTAGCCCAAGCCGTTTCCAAAGGCAATATCAGCCTTGGCAACCTTTTTCGCAACGGCGTTAGTTGGTTCATAATCTTCTGGTGAAACGGACTGTTTGGTAATAATGGCTGAAACATTAGCATGGTTGCCGGCAACCGTCTTGGCCAATTCGGCATAGACATTGGTTGAGGCGACAATGGTTAATTTGTCAGACTTTTTGTCATCTTTTTGACTGTTGCTTTGCCAAGCAACTAAGCTACCAGCGACAGCCAAAATCAGTACTAAGATTGTGACCACGATGGTTGTTTTCTTCTTTTGCATCATCATTCCTCCAATGGGGGTGTTCTGTGATCCGGCCAGCCAATTTTGGTGGCGGCCAAGAGCTCATCAAAAATCAGCTGTTGTTCGTCCGTTAAGACGATGTCTTTTCGGTAAGCAAAGCCGACCTTAAATATGGGCTGGTCGTCATCTGTGATTGGCAATGTGGTCACACCCGGGAAAGTCAACGCTGGGTGGTGAACCATAAAGCCAATCCCACGATTTTGTCGAATCAGGCTTAGAATTCCGTAGGGTTCCGAGGAATTAAACAAAACGTTGGCATGAAAATGGGCGGCTCGGGCCAACTGGTCGAAAGCCTGGGTATGAACGAAGTTATCTTTCAGTAAGATGAATCTTTCGTCTTTGATTTCTTCAAATGACACGGACCCTTTTTGCACCAAGGGGTAGTCGTCGGCAGCCAGAATAGCAAACGGCTGCTCGTCAAAGGGGATTAAATTAAATTCGCTTTGATCGATGTCATCGAGATAGCCGACAAAGGAAGCGTCGAGCTCACCATTTTTTAACTGGTCGATGGCTTCTTGGGCCCCAACCTCGACTGTTTTCAAATGGGCGAGGGAATCGTCAGATAAGACCGTTGCAATGGCTGGAAAGTAAGCAACTTGAATAATGGGTGGCAAACCAATCAAAAGTGAGTCCTCACTGTCGCGTTTGATTTCCGTTTGGGCAACTTGGTATTGTTCCACAATTAAGGTAGCATGTTGTCGCAAAAGTTCGCCGGCATGGGTGAGTGTCACGTTTTTATGCGCAGCCTGTCGCAAAATGAGCTTGGCGCCAAGCTCTTTTTCCAACCGTTGCATCGCAAGCGAGACGGTTGGTTGAGAAATTCCAAATTTCTCAGAAACCTGAGAAAAGTTTCGGTAAGTTGCGAGGGCTAAATAGTATTGTAAATCGGTTATGCGCAAGGTTTTCTCCAAATTCAGTTCTTAACATTCAAGCCTACTCCTATTATAGCAAAATCTGTCAACCCCCCTTCATGAACTATAGGGAAAAGTGTGGGTATGCCACCTGTTTGACTATAATTTTCTTCGGGTTATAGAATAACAGCGTTAAGTGATTCGAACTTCGATTCGAGTTAGAAAACAAAGAAAAAAGGAGCCTATCTCATGACACCAATTGAGATTTTAAATAATCCCTTCCTCAACAAGGGAACAGGGTTCACGATGGAAGAACGTAAGGAACTCGGCGTTGCCGGTCTTTTGCCTCCCCGCGTGCAAACTTTGGAAGAACAATCAGCACAAGCATACGCACAATACCAATCAAAGCCTTCTGATTTGGAAAAGCGTTTGTTCTTGATGGAAATCTTCAACACCAACCACACATTGTTCTACTACTTGTTCGGACAACACGTGGTTGAGTTTATGCCAATCGTTTATGATCCAGTTATCGCTGACACGATTGAAAATTACTCAGAATTGTTTGTTAACCCACAAAACGCAGTTTACTTGTCAATTGACGAACCAGACGTGATGGAATCAGCCTTGAAGGCCGGTGCCAATGGTCGTGACATTAAGTTGATTGTTGTGACTGATGCTGAAGGAATCTTGGGTATCGGTGATTGGGGTACGAACGGTGTTGATATCGCCGTTGGTAAGTTGATGGTTTATACGGCTGCTGCCGGTGTTAACCCTGAAAACGTTTTGCCAGTTGTCTTGGATAACGGAACAAACAACCAATCATTGTTGGACAACGACATGTACTTGGGTAACCGTCACGAACGTGTTCGTGGCGAAAAGTATACAAAATTTGTTGACAGCTTCGTTGAAGCTGCTGAAAACTTGTTCCCTAATTTGTACCTGCACTGGGAAGACTTTGGCCGTTCAAACGCCGCTGTTATCTTGGACAAGTATAAGGACAAGATTACAACGTTTAATGATGACATCCAGGGAACTGGAATCATCACTTTGGCAGCCGCTTTGGGTGCCATGACCATCACAGGTGAAAAGTTGTCTGACCAGACTTACTTGACATTTGGTGCAGGTTCAGCCGGTGCAGGTATCGCCAACCGGATGTTTGAAGAAATGTTGCAAGAAGGTTTGTCTGAAGAAGAAGCTCGCAAACACATCTACATGGTGGACAAGCAAGGCTTGCTCTTTGACGACATGGACGATTTGACTCCTGAACAAAAGCCATTCGCCCGCTCACGTTCAGAATTTGCAAACGCTGCTGATTTGACAAACTTGGCAGCTGTTGTCAAGGAAATTCACCCAACGATTATGGTTGGAACTTCAACGCAACCAGGTGCCTTTACAAAGGAAATCGTGCAAGAAATGGCTGCTCACACTGAGCGCCCAGTCATCTTCCCATTGTCAAACCCAACGAAGTTGGCCGAAGCAAAGGCAGAAGACTTGCTTGAATGGACTGATGGTAAGGCCTTGATTGCTACTGGAATCCCAGTTGACCCAATTGAATACAAGGGTGTTAGCTATGAAATCGGTCAAGCCAACAACGCCTTGGTTTACCCAGGACTTGGTCTTGGAACAATTGCTTCAACGGCAAAGGTCTTGAATGATGAAATGATTTCAGCCGCTGCTCACTCATTGGGTGGGATCGTTGATGCAACCAAGCCAGGGGCAGCCGTTTTGCCACCAGTTTCAAAGTTGACTGTCTTCTCAGAGACAGTTGCAATCGCCACTGCTCAGTCAGCCGTTGACCAAAAGATCACGAAGGAAGAGATCGCCGACGTGAAGAAGGCCATCGAAGACTTGAAGTGGGAACCTAAGTATTAAGATTTAACTTACAAAAAACAAAGCAAAGCAACAACACATGGAAAAGGGCGAAAAGTCCTTTTTTATGTGCAATTTTTTAAAATTAGTGAAGTTCATGGCAGGTCAGTACTCATAAGTACTGATTGATAAGTGGATGGGGCTACTATGAGCGCCACCCGTAGAAGGGAGTTCTTTATGGCATTTTTAAATTCGGTTGAAAGTGTTGTGACAATCATCTTGATGATTGCCCTGGGTTTTGTTTTGCGCCAGCGGGGCTGGTTTGCTGATAGTTTTTCCGGGAATATTTCTCGTTTGATTACTAATATTGCCTTACCGGCATCGATTTTTGTCTCAGTATTAAAGTTTTTGACACGTGATAAATTAGTGTCCTTGTCTGGAGGATTGGTTTATGCCTTCCTCTCATTTGCCATCAGCTATCTAGTTGCCTACATTTTGGCTTATGTCTTCAAGGTCCGTCCTGGCCGCAAAGGGACCTTTATTAATGTTGTCGTCAATGCCAATACGATCTTTATTGGTTTACCTTTAAATGTGGCGCTTTTTGGTAATCAGGCGCTGTCTTATTTCCTGGTTTATTATGTGATGAACACGATTTCAACCTGGGCCATTGGTGCTTTGATTATCGCCAATGATCGCCCAGATAAGGGACAAAAGGCCTTCAATTGGAAGAAGCTTTTACCTGCTCCCTTGGTTGGGTTCCTGGTGGCCTTGGTCTTCTTACTTTTGGCCATTCCGGTTCCTGATTTTGCAACGTCAACATTGACTTACGTTGGTAACTTGGTCACGCCATTGTCCTTGATTTATATCGGGATTGTTCTTGCGGATGCTGGTTTAACCAGTATTCACTTTGACAAGGACACGGTTGTTGCCTTAGTTGGGCGCTTTATCTTTGCACCAACCGTTATGTTGACCCTTTTGGTTTTCGCCGGCGGCTTTTTGGGTCACTTACCACACCTTGAAGCTCAAACCTTGGCAGTGCAAGCTGCCACGCCGGCTTTGGCAGTTCTGCCAATCTTGGCCAATGAGGCCAATGGCGACGTGAAGTACGCCACGAACGTCGTCACCACATCAACCGTTCTCTTTGTGGTGATTGTGCCCGTCGTAAATACCATTGCGACACTGCTTTTTAAATAAGAAATCTTTCGGTAAGAAAACCCGCCCTTCTCGTCTTGAGAGGGCGGGTTTTTGACTGATTTAGTTACAATTGAAGAAAAAATAGGCATGTAAAAAGGTGAAAAAAGTACCGCTCTACTTGAATAATGAAGGATAACATATCACCGTCAGCGGGGGGGCTCTTATGGACGGCTTTTAGATCAAAAATTTGTAATCTTTTTGAGCAATATCCCTTGAATGTCAAAAAAGCCCCTTTCTGATCGAGGAGGGGGCTTTTTCTCAAACTAATCCACGATTCGCCATTGCTTATCGAGGACAAACCGGGCCACGAAGAGGCCAAAGGGCAAAAAGAGCATGATTAAGAGGGCCTTAGTCAGCCATTCAGCGCCGGTTCCAACGTTGTTGAGCCCGAGGTTGTAAACGCCACGGTAGATGTAGAGTCCAGGGACCATGATTACGATTGATGGTACGGTCAAAGTGATTCGGGGGTACCGTAATTTTTGGTTGACCAGGGAAGCCAGGAGCCCGGCAAGCAAGGCGCCAATGAAGGCCGCTGCCGCTGGCGGACAGTGAACGAGATCGACTAATTCAAGTCGGACCGTGTTGGCGACGGCTCCGATCAAGCCAGCCGTGATGGCCATCTTCTGCTTTGAATTAAACATCATCGAGAAACCATAAACACCGGCAAATGAGGCCAATAAGCGCAGGATAATTAATGGACCAAGGGATAGCCCCTGTGGCAAGAAATTTTGCGGTTTGAGGCCCAGACCAAGGGCCAAGAGCCAACCAATAAAGGTTGCCGTGATAATGGTTGTCAGGGCAAAAGTTAAACGTTCCAACCCTGACCGCATATCGTTCTTGGTGATATCGAGAATGCTCGTGATATAGGGGAAGCCGGGGATGACAAAGAGCATGGCGCCAACATAGCCAGCTTCATGGACTGAGGTATTGGCCCAAAAGAGACCCAAAACTTGTAATGATAGAAAATAAGACAAGCAGGCAATAGCAACGCCTAATGTTGTGGTGGCGACGGCGGTCCAATGGCGTTTTCCCAGGAGCTTACGGGTAAACTGTCCCAATCCGGCTCCAACAAAGCAGCAAATCATCTCAATCAGGCCGCCACCGAGCAGGAAGATAAAGCCGGCACAGGCTAGGCCGGCTGCTAGGCCGGCTTGGTAGGGCTGGTAGTTTCCGGGTTCTTTTTTGATGTCGTCAAGTCGCCGGTGGATCAGGGCCGGCTTTTGGTCGGCATAGTCACTGGCAAAGCGTTGGACGAAGTCTTGAAGTTCACTCAGTTTGTCGGTATTGACGCCTGAACTGGCGAGCGAGAGGCTTTCGGTAAAGGACTCAACTCCGTCAAAGCAGGTTAATGTTAGGGAGGTAAAGCCGATATCAGCGGAACAGGTCAGTCTGAGCGCTCTAGCGACCGTGTTCATGGCATCGCGCACACGCCAGGCACCAGTTCCAAAGGCAAGGAGCATGAGACCAACCCGGCCAACAATTGAAGCTCTTACCCGGAGGGATGCCTGACGGGCGGGTACTTGATCATTTTCAATCACTTTTTCCCAGCGAATTGCCATGTGGTGGTGGAGGCGTTCAGGATGAATGGTATCTTCGATGGCAGCTTTTGTGGTGGGGGTCGTCATGGTTCTTTATCCTTCTCATGAGCTTTTAAAAAAGAGTCAATATAAATTATATGATAGGCCTTTTAAATCAGCATTTCAAGGCGGTCTTCAGCGGTCTGTCAAGCTGCTTTTACCAACAAAAAGCGACAAAAAAGTCCGGCGAATTTGCCGGACTTTTTTGTTTGTAATTATGAATTGCTTAATTGATCTTTGTAAATTGCTTGACCCGTATTACCGACCAATAAGACATCACAAATATCGATAAAGAGACCGTGTTCAACAACACCGGTCAAACTCTTAAGGTCTTGGGCCAACTGGGGCAAATCCTCTTGACCAGTGATATCAACGTCGATGATGTAATTACCGGAATCGGTTGTCAGGTAATTGCCGTCCTCTTGTTGACGGTAAACAGGCTTTAAATCACGGGTTTTAAGATAATTAAACACATGGTGGACACCAAACTTCACCACTTCCACAGGAAGACGGTAAGAGCCTAAGCGTTGATGCTGCTTGGAAGAGTCCACAACCCAGATATTCTTGGTTGAATTCGTGGCCACAATCTTTTCAAAAAGAAGGGCGGCACCACCACCCTTAATGCCGTTCAGGTTCCCATCGACTTCATCAGCCCCGTCGACGGTCACGTCGATACGGTCGACGGCGTCGATATCAACAACCTTTAAACCAAAACCAAGGGCAAGTTGAGAAGTTTGGACGGATGTGGCTACGCAGGTAATGTCCATCTGTTCTTCATGGGCTTTTTTGGCCAATAAATCAATAAAGATTGAGGCCGTTGATCCCGAACCCAGGCCAACAATCGCCTGGTTGGGAATCAACTCGACGGCCATTTGGGCCGCTTTTACTTTGTCATCATTCACGTTCGATCCTCCAACAACCGGCAAGGAATATTTATCATTCTTATTATAGCAGAAATGCCCCTTAAACCAATTGTGACTTTCAGTCAATCTAGGCTGAGTTTTTGAGGCCCAGTTTGTGGGCACAACAAAATTTATTTAATACGGTTGTAACAAGTTGAAGTTTACTTATTTTCTGATTAATTAACCGATTCCTCCCTTAGATAAATATTTTTAAGTCAAGAGTTGGGGGATATTAGCAGTAGGGTATTCTGAAAGAACGGCCTGATTGATCTAGAAGTAAGGATCAAAAGATGGACCTGAAATTCTTCAGCAAAAAATTGGTAGAATATCCAATTTGTCTAAGGCGACAATGGGTGATTTAAATTTCGTAAAATAGCCTTATTTAAAATGTAATTTTTTTGACACAAAAAAACATTGTGGTTAAATGAACCCGTATGCTTTGTCTATGATTAGATTCAAGACATCTATCGACTTTAGACAATGAAACCTTAGTGTTGAAAATCGGAATTGAATTATCAAGTTAATTTTCAGGACAAAATATGAGCGAAGTTACTTACGAAAGTGTTTTTGGGGGACGTTTTTATGGATGACAGTAAACGGTATAAATTATATAAGTCAAATAAAGTATGGATGACTGGATTAGCCGGATTAGTCGGGCTAACTTTAGCTGGTTTTACGCAATCCTATTCAGTATCTGCCGATAATAACGCTAGTGTTAACACGACAACAGCAGCCGTTAATGGATCGGCAGATCAAAATAATGATGGGCTATCAGATCGTTCTGGTGCTGATCAGAGTGACCTACAAACGGGTAAGTGGGGCACGGCTGATTACTCGTATAATCCAGATAGTAAAGTATTAACTGTCTCTAATGGGTAACTTCCATCGGCTCAAGATAGCACTGCAAATCAATTAAGCAATGATATTAAAAATAATATTCAAACGATTACCTTTGGAGATAATGTCTCAGCACCAGAAGATAGTTCGAATCTTTTTAAAAACTTTGCTAATTTAAATGAAGTTAATGGTAATTTAGATACATCAAAAGTCACCAACATGTCGTATATGTTTTATGGAACCACTGTTGCGAATGTCGATGGTTTGCAGAACTGGGATACATCAAAAGTCGCCAACATGTCTGAGATGTTTAGTAAAAACAAAAATTTAAAGAATGTTGATGGTTTGCAGAACTGGAATACAAGCAATGTGACGGACATGTCGCTTATGTTTATTAATGATAATGGTTTAGCGAATGTTGATGGTTTGAAGAGTTGGGACACAGGCAACGTGATAGACATGTCGGATATGTTTGCTGGAAACGCCAGTCTAGTAAATCTCAACGGTTTGCAGAACTGGAATACATCAAAAGTTACCAACATGTCTGAAATGTTTTTTGGAACCAATAGTTTAGCGGATATTAATGGCTTGCAGAATTGGGATACATCAAAGGTCGCCAACATGTCTAATATGTTTTTTGCGGCCAGTAGTTTAGCGAATGTTGATGGTTTGCAGGATTGGAAAACATCAACAGTCACAGATATGTCAGATATGTTTGCGAATGACGCCAATTTAGAGAATGTCGATGGTTTGCAGAACTGGGATACGTCAAAGGTCACGGACATGTCAGGTATGTTCATGAATAACGCCAGTTTAATGAATGCCAATATGAGAAATTGGGATACATCAGAAGTCACCAACATGGAAAGTATGTTTTCTGGAGATTCTCAGCTTTCTAAAATCATTTTAGGATCGAAAGTTAAAAGCATAGCAGGTGTTGGTTTGGACCAAGCGGGCCAGTGGGTTCGAACAGATCCAAGTGAACCAAGTGTTGTGTATAACAGTAGTCAAGACTTTATGAACCGCTATAACGGTGAAAATCCAGGTGTCTACGAATTGAAAGAAAATGTCAATCCACAGCCTAACCAAGATTCAACTAATGGTGGAACAACCGACAAAAGTGGCACCACCAATAATGGCGGTAACACGACTAACAACAGCAGCACAACCACCAACGGCGGCACCGCCAATAATACGGGTACTACAAATAACGCTACCACCAACAGCAGTGCAATCAATAATGGTGGTAACGCGACCAACAATGGCGACACTACAAATAGCGGCACAGCCAACAATAGTGGTACCACCAACAAAGGCACAACCAGTAATAGCGCTAATTCATCATTACCGAACACTGCTACAAAGCAGATTGCAGGAAAGAATAATATTTTGTTAGGATTAGCAGCATTGCTTTTTTATGCAATCGCGACTGTCTTTACTGCTATGAAGAAAAAGAAGAACTAAAAGGCATTTAGTTTAGTGACATAACAGTATATTTCCTGAAAAGAGCTAAAAAAACCGGTTTCTGGAGTTTCAGGGCCGTTTTTTTGATGAGATGAACACTGACGCCATTTGTTCTAAACTTTGAGTTTACTGCCAATCAGGTCAATCGAAAAACAGTCTATTTTTGTTTAGAAATGGTGCATTTTGTTGACGAGGAAAAGTAAGATACAATATTGACGTTGAAATCAGAAAATAGGAGAAGGATCGATGAAAAAAATTTATCGGGTCAATCTATATGAATAATTTATTTGGGGCACTCGTCTATTTTGTGATTCTTCATTTTGTGTTCCATACGAATTCGCTCTTACAAGATTTACTATCAACACTTGTCTTTTATATTGTGATGACAGCTTATTTTATCGTTAGTAAAAGGTTTAAAAAATGAGCGCAGCAAGACTCTCAGCAAGGTTAATTTCACAAAGGAGAATAGCTTTTTGAGAGCCAAACCAATTGTTTCGGTCTAAATTGAGTAAAAAAAATTTTTAAGAAAAAGCAGGCCCCAATCACAGGGTCCTGCTTTTTTAATTTTCGTTAATCGCCATTATGTTCGATCGACTTTTCTTAGCCGCAATGGCCATGATTAGAATGTCGCTTGAAAATTTTATTTCTGGTCTTGTCCAATTAATTGCTGGGGCTGAGGGGCTGGGCCCAAAACGGGATTAGCGAGGGTTGTTTTAAGGGCTGGCTAAAGCGATTGTTTTGACCATTTTGCACAACGTCTCGAGCAGCTTTGGCTAATTCTGGCGTTGATTACGAATTATCTGCAACCTATAATAGAAGAATCGAGATGAGAGTGGGCCAAGATCAACTTGGCCGATTTAAGGGGAAATCAGTGAGTAAAAAAGCAAAAATTATTTACCTAGTTTTAGCCATCGTAGCGGTGGTTGAGATTATTGCCTTGGCAGTCTTGCCCCATGTCTTTGGCAACAACCAGGAGAAGCAACCGAGCGTAAAACTCAGTCAAAGCCAGGCAAAAACGGCGGGAACGAAGGCGGATGACTTGATGAAGAACCTTTATCAGTGGTCAAATGATCAAGAGTACGCCAATAACAAGCAGAAGATTATTCAAAATGATGTGACCAACGCTGAAGTGATTAATCAGGTAATGCCAGATGACGACAGCCAAAGCCAAATCAATTCGACGAAACTCCAGTCAACCTATGAGGGCTCGCAAGCCTTTCAAAAGGGCAAGACGGCCGGTGACATGACCATTGAGGTCAAAAGTACCGTGACGAAGTCCGGTTCAAGTACGAAGAGTACGATTGTTGATGGCTATCAAGCGCACTATGATCCAAAATCAGAACGGTTTACGAAACTGATTTATCAGGGGCAACAAAAGACGACTTAATTGACGGACACACCTTTTGGTCTGGAAAAGTCTGCCATGCAGGCAGAAAAATGGTCGCTTTTCTTGTAAAATAGTAGAAGGAAAGTGAAGTAACTGACGGCTGCGAAAGGATTTCGTCATGGTCAAGAAGACAACAATTATCGGTTCAACTAATTTGGATAAAGTTACCCGGGTGCCCCGGTTAGCCAATAGCGGGGAAACACTCGCAACGCCCCAGCACCAAGAAGAGGTCATGGGTGGCAAGGGCCTCAACCAGGCGGTTGCTGTTGCCCGCGCTGGTGGCCAAGCCAACTTTATTACCAAGGTTGGTGCCGGCTTTGATTTAGCTGGCAGAGTCCACGAGGAGGGGCTGAACCTTGACTATGTTTTGCAATCGCAGGATGCCGAAACGGGTCAGGCTTACATCACGGTTTCCAAGGCCACTGGTGATAATATTATTTATGTTTATGAAGGCGCTAACGGTCAACTTTTAGCAAAAGACGTTTGGGACCAAAGGGCTGCCTTTGAGGATGCCGCCTTTTGCTTGGCACAGCTGGAAATCCCATTGGAAACGGTTTTTTCAGCCTTTAAAGATGCCCACGAGGCCGGGGCTGTGACGGTTTTGAACCCGGCACCGGTACCAGACCAAGAAAATTTTCCAAAAGAATTACTGGCGGAAAGTGACTTGGTTATTCCAAATGAGCATGAGGCGGAATTGCTAACTAATATTCCGGTGACGGACCGCGAGTCTTTGATTCGGAATGCTGATTTCTTCTTCAAGGCGGGTGTTAAGCACGTTTTGATTACTCTTGGAGACAAGGGTGCTTTTTATAAATCAGCTGATGGCAAAGAAGTCATGGTTAATGCCATTAAGACGACTGCCATCGACACTACCGCAGCCGGGGACACCTTTATTGGGGCCTTATTATCACGTTTGATGCCATCTTTTGCCAATATCGAAGGTGCAATCAAGTACGGGGTTGCAGCGGCATCTTTGACGGTTGCTCAGCCGGGGGCCCTGCCATCGATTCCGTTTGAGGATGCCATTTTGGCCCAATTACCAAAGACTAAGTAATAAGATAACAGAAGAAAGGAGGCCCTGAGCGTTGAAAATTGCTGAGATGAACTTAGCCAGAAGGGATTACTGGGTGTCGGTCCAAGAAAAGGTTGAACAAGGAGGTGCAGTTGCTCAACCGGCCGGATTGGATTACCGTGTCCTGGCTTTTTCTTTTGAAAACAACTTGATTATTGACTGGCAGAAGGCATTTCCTGGTCCTAATCCGACGGATATCGTTCCTGATTTGTACATGGATTCGGGCATAAAAGACCTGCATTTGGCGCATGGTATCTATCATTTTGATACAAAAGGGCGGACAAGTGATAGAATCTATCATATAACGATTAATACAGTGCGCTCCTGATTTTTAGTTCGGGGCTGCATCATAGTAAAATCAATTAAGGAAATGAATATGAAAAAATTTTTGAGCTTTCTTTGGAATTGGATTGCTCCAATTGCTTTTGGTATTGCAGTTTACTTGGCTGTGACAACGTTTTTGGTCAACGTTGTGACCATCAATGGTGATTCGATGGCGCCAAACTTGTTAGACGAGCAAAAGGTTTTGGTGACTAAGACCCATGAAGCCAAGCGTGGGGATGTCATTGTCTTTGATGCCCGCAAGGAAGATCCGCGAATCCAGGCCGGTAATAAGGACTACGTTAAGCGTGTGATTGGTTTGCCTGGTGACACAGTCGAATACCGCGATGGCGACTTGTACGTCAACAATAAAAAGGTCAACGAGTCCTTTATCTCGTCCGATGAACAGCAGAGTGGAACCGAAGCTAGCTTCGGTTCGACATGGTCGTTGGGTACGCTTTCTTCAACGGGAATGTGGAAGCAATCAGACCAGGGAAAGACAGTCGTTCCCAAGGGGGCTTACTTTGTTCTTGGTGATCATCGTTCTGTTTCCAACGATAGTCGTTACTTTGGCTTTGTTTCCAAGGAACACGTTGTTGGTCGGGTGATCGTGCCGTTCTGGTATAGTGATACCGTCAAGAAGAATGTTGAAAAAGAACGGGACCACTTCTTTGCCACTAATTAAAAAATAATCAGCCGTTTGGCAGGAAGAGACGAACAACGCCGCAATTGGAACCAATCAATTTCGGGGCTGCGAGTCAGGAAAACCTGCTGGACGGTTTTTTTGTGCCCGCATTGCTGCTTCAGTGCTGGCGACTGGCTCAAATTTGGGATGCCCGTACCTCTAACACTCAAAAGCACCCCCTTTGCCAAGGCGAAGGGGGTGCTGATTTTATATAAGCTGTAAGCAGAAAAGGAAATGGTGAGGAGAATAAAGATTAATGGTTTTGGGCTTCGAAGCGGATACCAGTTTCAATCAACTGAGCAGGTGCATCCTTCATACCCATGTTGGCTTGAACGATGACCATCTTGTCAGTTTCTTTGTCGGCCTTCTTCATGGCAGCAATCAATTCTTCTTCAGTTGAAACTTCGATGAAGTCGTATTGGTCGTCGCTGGCACCAAAAGCAGGAGCAATCAAGTCATAACGGTACTTTGGTACATCGTTATAAGGTTCATCCATACCGTGGATAACACGTTCAACCGTGTAGCCGGTGTTTTCAATGATGAACAAAACAGGGTTCAAGCGTTCCTTCAAAGCCAAACCAAAGTCTTGGATAGTCAATTGCAGTGAACCTTCACCGGTAGTCAAAACGGCCCGGCGGTCAGGGTTGGCCAATTGAGCACCAATTGCGGCAGGGAAGGCGTAACCAATTGAGCCCCACAATGGTTGACCGAAGAACTTAGCACCGCTGGCCAAGTTTTGGCTTGCCAAACCGAAGAAAGAGGTTCCTTGTTCAGCAATCAAAGTCTTGTTGCCAGTGATGAAGTCTTGCAAGGCCCGGTCATAGAAGGCTTGAGTCAAAGGTCGGTCGCTAGCTTGCAAGGCAGCAGTTTCTGCTGGCTTTTGTACGGCAGGCAAGGACAAGTTCAAATCAGTTGTGGCCAAGCCTTGGATAGTGGCAACAAAGTCAAAGTCTCCTGGCAAAGATTGACCAAAGATTGTGCCACGGCGTGTTGAGAGCGTGATTGTTTGGCTCTCATCGAATTCCTGCGTGAAGCCACCAGTAACAGAGTCGGTCAACTTAGCACCTAGGACAAAGACAACATCTGCATCGGCAACGAAATGGTTAATCGATTCGTCAGAAATTGTTCCGTTATAAGTACCAACGAAGTTGGCAAAGCTTTCATCAACGGCTGCCTTACCAAAGCCAAGATCAACAACGGGGATGTTGTTCTTCAATGAGAAGTCTTGAACAGCTTGGCCCAAGTTAAAGCGATCGATTTCGTGTCCAACAACAATCACAGGGTGACTAGCCTTGGCTGCGGCCTGCTTGATTGCTACGATTGAAGCAGGAGCTTCTTGCTTTGTGGTGGTGAACAAGGCGCTAATACCTTCCTTCAAGGCAGGGTTAATAGGAGCGTTGACCAGGTCACTTGGCAAAACAAGGTAAGCAGGCTTCTTTTCATTAGCAATGTAAGTCAACGTTTCGTTGATTTGGTCAATGGCATTGTCTTCATCCAAGACGGTTGTCTTGATACCCAATGTTTCGTGAGCCTTGATGAAGCGGTCGAAGTCGCTGTCACCAAAGGTGTGATGAACTAATTTACCAGCGCGTTGTACGCCGTTTGTTGGAGCACCAACAATTTCCAAAACAGGAACGTGTTCAGCGATGCTTCCGGACAAACCGTTGATGGCGCTTAATTCACCAACACCGAAGGTTGTCACAAAGGTCGCAAAACCTTTTTCGCGAGCATAGCCGTCAGCCATGTAAGAGGCATTCAATTCGTTGGCATTGCCGACCCATTTCATATCGTTACGATGGGTGATATAGTCCAGGAATTGGAGGTTGTAATCACCGGGGACACCGAGAATCTCGTCGCCACCCATGGTTTTGATTACATCCAAGAGATAATCTGATATAGTATATTCAGTCATAAAAGTTCTTCCTTTCTTTTAGGTCAATTAAGTTTACCTATAACAAGAACTATAGACCCTGTTTTTAATTATGTCAACATAATTGACCTAAAAAGGAGGGTTTCCTTTGGAAATCGATCAAAAATTACCAACAATTTTCTTTGCTTATCAGGAATTTGCTTCACTGGTTGACCTTTCGCAATACGATTTAACCAAGAACCAACACCGGATGCTCTTTATTATTTCTTCATTAGAGGACGTGAGTATCAAGAAAATTTTGGTCCTGATTGGCATCTCTAAACAGGCGGCTAATGTCGCCATTCGCGATCTAATGGATAAAGGCCTGGTGACGGAACACCGGTCGACGGTGGATAAGCGCGTCAAATATTTGCAGTTAACCCCAGAAGGGCTCGCCCTTAATGATCAAATCAACCTGGAGCAAAAACGTCTTTTGGACCGCTATTTTGATGAAGCCGACGGCGACTGGGAAACGGCGATGACAAAGTTGGCGCAAAAATACCTTGACCGGGTTGAATAAGGTACAGCCAATTGGAATTTTTATTTTTTAATTGGAACGTGCCTTGCAAGTTCAAGCAAAATGATTTGTATTTTTTTTTTGAATGACTGTCTTTGACAATTTTTTGTTGTTTTGCTTAATCTTATTCATTCACAGTAATAGGGGTGAATCAATTATCTGTTCGATACCTGTGGCATGCTATTGTGCTTAATTTTAGTCAGCGCTTGCTAGTGCTAGTATTTTTCGGAAAAGTTTGAGAAACGCCAGTTTCACGCATTAAAAAGTAGATTTACCAGCATAATGCAAAAAAAATAACTACCAAGCAAAAAGGCCAGTTGCCGATAAATGTCGGTAACTGGCCTTTGCGGTCTAGATTTTCACTTGCTTTTGTCTTTTTTATTACGAGACCACCAGTGCTTTTTTTGCTCGTCTTCCATTTCAATTCGTTGAACACGAGAGGTAACCTTGTCTAACTGTGATAAGGTCGCCATTTGAAGATGCTGCTGCTGGTCAACGGTTGTTTGCGTTTTTTCCAGATTTTGTTCGGCTTTTTCCAAGGTCGATTTTAAAGTATCGATGTGTTGTTTGCGATCATCGAGTTGTTGGTCCTTATAGCCAAGCTGGGATTCCAACATTTCCAGACGCATTTTTAAGATTTCAATTTCAGCCTCGCTATCGATGCTTAAATCAGCAAGAGCGGACTGTTTGGCGGGCTTTAACGCCGTTAATTCTTCTTCGGTATACGTGCCGTTTAAATCAATCCCGCGCATCTTAGCTCGTTGAAAGAGCGTTTCACGCTCGATGCCTAAGAATAGTGTTAGTTCGGCAGTCGAGGAGAAAGTATAGTAATCTTTCATATTTTCGCGTTTAATTTTCAACAGACAATCCTCCGTTTGTATCTTAAATACCAGGATATAGAACTTGTTTTCGGGTTGTCAAAAAAGCAGTAGTTGACTGACAGCTTTTATGAAAAAATTTACCGAGAATTCCTGAAAAAATCAGGCTTTGCAAGTGCCATCCAAGGGTTAAGTATACCAAAGAAAAAAATGACCAGGGCAAGTTTAAGCATTTCTTAGACAAAAAATGTGAAATTTAAACTTTTAAAAAGTATTTTGCTGGTGAAAACCACTAAGCTTTGGCTAAGATATCAACGCTGGCCTTGGCTAAAATGATCGCTGGGTTGTCTTGGTCGAGATGGTGGAGTTCGTTTAAGAAAAAGCCGGGTTTGACAGATAATTTATCTTTGCAAGCAATAACCATCAAAGTATACCGATGGTCATGGTCTGGTGGTACAGGACCGATATAAGTCTGCTTGAGTTTGGGATCTGTTTCTTGAATATAGCGAGAATAAGAGGAATTTTCCCCTTGAACGAAGCCACTATTAACAATGTCCGTTGCTTGATTAGCAGCCAGTTGAGCTAAATTGGCTGGCACAGAGGCCGGATCCTGTGTTACGGGGTAGTTAGCGGCTAGCCAATGAATCCAGGGGAAGCCCATCACGGGAATGGAGTCAAAATCAATGAAGGCCCACGCTAGGTACTTGGTACCAGAGGGGAGGTCTTTTACCTCAAAAGGAAATGATTGAATCGGGTAGCGACCTGATTTTTCGTTCTCGGTGGCAAACTTGCTATAAGCGGCTGGTAAGTAGCCATCTTCGGTTGTCACTTGAATCTGCATAAGTGTGACTCCAATCGTCTTTTTCTGCATTATAACACTGCTTTTTCTAAGGTCAAAGTGTTATGATTAAAAAGAATTATTTGAGGAGAAACAGTTCTATGTTCAACATCATTTTTAACGCAGCCTGGGTTGGTGCCCTTGCTGGTTTGTTTGGCGGCATGGTCCGATTCGGTTGGACAAAAACCCTGCCTCCCCGCAATCAGCTGGCAACACAAAACGGTCCGATTACAACTTTCTTACAGCAACTTGGTTTAACCAAAAAGGAATCCCAAAAAAGCCTAACGGTTGCTTTTGACCAAAATGTTCCGGTCGTGGCTTTAAGTGTTTATTATGTTTATTCGATGCTGATGGCCATCTTTTTTGTTTTAGCCGCTAACTTTGATGGTCGCTTAACCTATGGTTTGGGCACGATGTTTGGTTTTGTTCTTTGGGTCGTAATTGATATTGTCTTCCTGCCAGCCATGAAGACTATTCCATTTTTCTGGCATCGTTCTGTTTACGAATTGACGGTTGAAATGGCCGGTTATTTAATCTTTGGCTGGGCCGTTTACCTGGTTGCCCTTGGCTTACCGGTCTCTGGTGTCTACTTATAAAAATGCATATGCTGAAAAAGTGCTCCGAATTGCTGAAAATCAGTACTCGGGGCTTTTTGATTTGAGATAGGGTGGCTCGCTGGTCGTGCAAAGCTTTGGTGCAAATTGACGCATTTTTGGTTACAATAGAGACAAGAATTTAGTATAGGGATTTTTTTGATTACGCTCTTCATTGATTGGAGGACGTAATATGGTCACAAATTTCAGCTGGGGACCGTTAAATGATTTGAAAAAGTTTTTACGAGACCTTTCTTTTCGCTATCGGCTCCAAAAGAAGATTGCGCATGCACTCAAAGTTGGGCACAAGGAAGCCCATTTGACACAGGTTCAGGTGGCAGATGCCTTGAATATTTGTCAGAGTGCAGTTTCTAAGTATGAGGCGGGAAAAATCAGTCCTGATTTGACCCTCTTACTGTCTTTTTGCTATCTCTACGGTTGGACATTTGAGGAGTTCTTACTCCGGTTAAATATTCGAACGAAGGAACGTTTTTGAATAGGAGGGATAGCTAGTGGTGATTGACTTAACAGCGATTCGAAACTTTGCAAGAGCAACATTGAAAAACGACACCTCGGGGCATGATTTTTTGCACGCTAAGCAAGTGGCTCGGTTAGCAGTTGCCCTTTATGAAGATGACCATGGTCAGGTCAGTGAACAAGACCAGGCAGTCCTAGAGGCCGGGGCCCTGCTTCACGATACGATTGATGATAAGGTGGTCGCTGACGTTGCTGCCCAGACAATTTTAGTTGAAACCTTACTTCGCCAGTCTGGGATTGCACCGATTGGCCAGGCGTTGGTTGCTGAAACGATTACCCATCTGTCTTATTCCGCCAACCTGCAAAAGCATTATGACCTTCCCTTATTAGGGCAGTATGTGCAGGATGCTGATCGTTTGGAAGCGTTGGGAGCCATCGGGATTGCTCGGACCTTTGCCTATGGTGGGCAAAAGGGTCACCCTCTGTATGATCCGGAGATTAAACCGGTCGCACTAAAAAATAAGGACCAGTACCGCCACCATCAAACAACTTCTGTTAATCACTTTTATGAAAAGTTATTGAAATTAGCCGACCAACTCAATACGCCGGCTGGACAAGCTGAGGGTCAACGACGGTCTGCTTTTATGGAAAACTTTTTGGCTGAATTTCAACGCGAAACAGAGGCGTTGGCAGATCCAGCCTTTCGGGTACAATAGTATCAATTATTTTTGGTATTGATGACTAACTGATTCAAAGGCAGTAGCGCTGCCTTTTTTTGTACAAAAAAAGTCCACTGATGAGTGGACTTTCTTAGTCTGAAAAAACTTATTTACCTTGGAAAACCCAGGCGTCGCCGTTCTTGGCCAAAAGGTCATCGGCAGCTTGTGGACCCATAGTATCCGATTCATAAATTTCAAGCGGTGCTTTGTCGGCAGCGTAGACAGCTGAAATGGCGTCAGTAAACTTCCAAGCAGTGGCAACACCATGCCAGTCTGCAAAGTTTGATCCGTTGCCGTCCATGGCATCGTGGAGCATCCGCTCGTATGGTGCTGGCGTAACAGCTTTTTGTTCAGCTGTCGGTGCCCAGTTCAACTGGATCATTTGAGTGTTGAAGTTGTCGGAAACTTCCTTGGCGTTCAATGACCAAGTAATTTGTTCGTCTGGTGAAACCACGATTGAAAGCACAGTTTCTTGTGGTTCTTGGGCGGAGCCAAATGAGAAAGCACCAGCCTTGAAGACAACGTCAATCCGAGTCGTTTTCTTGGTCATGCGCTTTCCTGAACGGACATAGAATGGCACACCTTGCCAACGAGGAGTGTCGAAGTGCAATTCACCTGCGATATAAGTGTTTGTTTTTGAATCAGCTGGGACGTCTGGCTCTTGGTTGTAGGCGATATGACCAGCAGTCTTCCCGGCACCATATTGTCCACGAACGAAGTAACGGTTCACACCAGCTTCGTCATAAATTTCAAGGGCAGAGAAGGCGGCGTTCTTGGCGTCACGGATGGCAACGTCAGAGAAGTCCTTTGGTTCTTCCATGGCCAACCAACCGATGATTTGCATCGTGTGGTTTTGAATCATGTCCAAAAGAGCGCCAGCAGTGTCGTAGTAACCAGCTCGTTCTTCGACACCCAATGTTTCGGCCAAAGTAACTTGGACGTTTTTGATGTAATCCTTGTTCCAAGCATTGCTAATGAGCGGGTTACCAAAGCGCAATGGTGCGATGTTCAAGACCATTTCCTTACCCAGGAAGTGGTCGATGCGGTAAACCTGGTCTTCGCTGAAGGCTTCTGTTAATTCACTTTGGAGCTTCTCAGCGGTTGTATAAGAAGTCCCGAATGGCTTTTCAATCATAATCCGGTTGTAGCCCTTGTCGGCCAAGAGACCTTCTGACTTCAAGAACTTGGCAATTGTGCCAAAGAAGCGAGGAGCAACCGACATGTAGAAGATCCGGTTGCCGGCTATATCGAACTTTTCAGAGGCATTTTCGATTTCCTTTTTAAGGCCAACGTAGCCAGCGGGATCGGTCACGTCAGAGGCGCGGTAAGAAAAGTGGGCGATAAAATCAGCGACCTGCTTTTCGTCTTGACCAGCTGAAACGGATTCCTTCACCATGTCTTGGTACTGAGCATCCGTCAAATCCTGACGAGCGGTTCCAACAACCGCGAAATGTTCTGCCAAGTAGCCCTTTTTATATAAGTTAAAGACTGATGGGTAAAGCAAGCGCTTGGCCAAATCGCCAGTTGCGCCGAAGAAAGTTACTAAAGTATTAAGTTCTGCAACCATAAGAGTCCCCTTTATCTATTTTGCGTTCGTTATTATTATAACGGAAATGAGCAAAAAAATCACAAAAAGGTCAAAATTGAAAAAACTCTCACCCTTAGAGCCAAAAAGAAGTAAGCACTTACATTTATTTTTCTAAACAAAAAGTAAGCACTTACATTTTGTTGGTGAAAAAAGGTAAATAAACAAGCATAAAAGGACATTCATGTTATACTAACGTAATAATAAGGAGGGAATATGCAAGTCATTCAAAGCAAAAAATTATCAGAACGCTGGCTCTTAACGGCTAACTTGTTCGCCAACACTGGTAATGCCATGATTTGGCCCGTCACAACCCTCCACATGACCGTTTCTTTGGGACAGGACTTGACGATGTCGGGTGTTGTTATTTTGTTCTCGTCCCTGATGAATATTTTGGGCGCCTACATTGCCGGTAAGCTTTTTGACCGCTGGCGACCTTACCCAACGCTGATTGGGGCAAGTTTAATTGCCTTTTTCTCACTGGTCACACTATTTTTCTATAATGGTTGGCCGGTCTTTGCCTTTTTGATGATGACGGCCTCTTTTGGGATTGGTTCGGTTAACACATTGCTGAACGCTTATGCAACGACTGTAACCAGCAAGAATACACGAATTATATTTAATAATATGTACATCGTGCTCAATGTTGGGGTGGTGATTGGAACCTTAGCTGTCGGCTATCTTTTTGATTATGGATTCCAGTGGTTGATGCTCTTGGCTGCAACACTCTTTTTAATTTTGACTGGAATTGCGATTGGCATTTTTAATGTTAATACAGACATTGCGCCGGTTTTGGATGATGATTCAGTTGAAACAATCAATTCTGCCGGTCATGCCGATTCAATCATGACACACGAGCAGGAATCGGTTAAGGAGCCCGCCAAGTTTGAGATGTCACCATTACTCTGGTTTTTGGCAGCTTTCCTCTTTGTCATTTATCTTTCTTATATGTTGTGGGAGACCGTTATGGCCCCACATCTGCGCTCGATTGGCATTTCAACCCGTCATTATGCAGACCTCTGGGTTTTAAATGGCTTGACAATTATCCTTTTTCAAAAGATAATTTCAACTTGGGCCAATAAGCATCCATATCGTCTCTCGGTGATTACGGGTGGCTTTGTCTTTGCCTCATCATTTATTTTAATGCTCTTTGTGAACCAATTCTGGCAAATTGTTTTAGTTTTTGAACTACTGACTTTGGGTGAGATGTTAGCTTCACCACAGGTACCAGCCTGGGTGGCCCAGTTAACGCCGAAGGAAGTTTCTGGTCAAGCGCAAGGTTTTGTCAGCATTATGATTTCACTTGGACGGATGGTTGGGCCTCTGTACGGAGGGATTATGTTGGACCACGGCTGGTTTAACCCGCTGTTCTTCTCCGTTTTTATCGCCATGATTGTGGCAAATGTGGGCCTATTGGTTGTGGCCCGAAAAAAGAAGGAATAGTTTTTTATGCAACGTGAAGTAAATCGTAAATTGGCAGTTGCCCTTCTGGCTGGTGTCATTTTTATTTTGGCCGGCGGTATTATTGGCCTGGGCCTTGCACCAATTGCACCCTTGTTGGTGGCCATTGCTTGGATTATCTTAGTCATGCGCTTAGCGGGTGTCACTTTTCAAGACGCACAGGCGGCCCTGATTAAGGGGATTGAAGCCGGGATTGCGCCCTTGTTCTTATTCTTACTCATTGGCTCAATGATTGCCCTTTGGTTAGGGACGGGCGTGATTCCAACCATGATTTGGTTGGGCTTTAAGCTGATTAACCCAGCCTGGTTCTTGCCAACTGCCCTGTTAACATCCGCCTTAGTCGGAACAATGATTGGTTCTGCCTTTACAACGATGTCAACAGTTGGGGTAGCTTTGATGGGGGTTGGAACAACCCTAGGCTTTAACCCGGCCTTAGTAGCTGGGATGATTATTTCGGGCGCTATCTTCGGTGATAAGAGCTCACCGTTAGCTGATTCGACTAACTTGGCGGCGGCCGTTTCTGGTACTGATCTTTTTGCCCACTTGAAAAACCTGATGTGGACAACTCTGCCGGCAATGGCTGTGACGCTGATTTTAGCATTCGTCTTTGGTTTTTCCGCCCACCATACAGGTGGGGTTAGTGTCAAGACGGCAGCGGTCACGCAGTTGATCCAGCCAACCTGGTGGACAATTGTGCCGATTGCCTTGATTTTAATTTCGGCCTTGGCTAAAATTCCGGCCATTCCATCACTATTGCTGAACGTTGTGGTTAATACGGTTTATTACCTGTTGTCTGGGCATTCTTTGAAAACCTGGGCAAACTTGGTTGTCAACGGTTATAAAACACCGTCAACAAATGCAACTTTGGTGGCCTTGTTGGACCGTGGTGGAATGACGGCAATGATGGAAACTATCATGCTAATCATGCTGGCCTTGGCTCTGGGCGGCCTCCTATCAAACCTTGGTATTTTGCGGGCAGTGATGAACCCCATTGTTTCGTACCTTAAGAGTCAGAAGTCAATCGTCTTTGCCACCTTGTTGACAGGGATTGCTACGAACTTCTTAGTAGGTGAACAATATCTTTCAGTAATGTTGCCTGGACAAATTTTTAAGGAAGATTACAAGCGCTTTGGTTTGTCACCCTTGGCCTTGTCACGGGCAATGGAAGATTCGGGGGCGATTGCAAATTATCTGGTTCCGTGGGGCGTTGCTGGGGCCTTTGCGAGCCAGACGCTGCATGTGCCAGTTCTGTCCTTCGTGCCCTTTACTTTCTTAGCCCTCTTCTCGCCAGTCTTTTCACTACTTTCAGCACTGACCGGTATTGGATTACGTCAGGCTTCCCAAGATGAAGTGGCCAAATAATGAATTAAATTGAAAACAATTAGGAGTCGGTCAGAAATGGCCGACTCCTTTCGTCTAATTAGTTAACGGTGGAAGAAGATGTGTACTTGCAAAAGAGCGTTTGATTTAGTATAGTAAATGGATGTGAGTGCAAAGAATGCACGCACTCCTTGCAGCCACTTGGCTGCCAGAGACCAAAAGGAGGAAAAATACATGGCTACAGCATACGAATTAACATACATTATTCGCCCTGACATGGAAGCAGATGCAAAAAAGGCGCTCGTTGAACGCTTTGACAAGATCTTGGCTGACAACGGTGCGGAAGTTATCAAGTCAGCTGACTGGTCTAACCGTCGTTTCGCTTACGAAATCGCTGGTTACCGTGAAGGTACTTACCACGTCATCAACTTCAACGCTGAATCAGACGAAGCAGCAACTGAATTTGACCGTTTGGCTAAGATCTCATCTGACATCTTGCGTCAAATGATCGTTAAGCGCGACGCAGACTAAGACGCAATTCCACCGGGAAAGGACCTAAAAGATGATTAATCGAGTTGTTTTAATTGGACGGTTAACCCGTGACGTGGAATTGCGCTATACCCAATCCGGTGTAGCGGTGGGCTCCTTTTCACTTGCTGTGAATCGGAACTTCACTAATGCTAATGGAGACCGTGAAGCTGATTTTATTAACGCCGTTATCTGGCGAAAGTCGGCCGAAAACTTTGCCAACTTTACTGGCAAAGGGGCTTTGGTGGCAATCGAAGGTCGGTTGCAAACGCGTAATTATGAAAATAACGCCGGACAACGTGTTTATGTAACAGAAGTTGTCGTTGACAACTTCTCATTACTTGAATCAAAGGCTGAAAGTGAACGCCGTCGGGCCCAAAACGGGTCTGGTCAAGCGCAAGACTTCTCTGGCAACAGCCAGGACTTTGGTAACGCTGATCCATTTGCATCCGCAAATCAAAATAACAACCAACAAAGTGGTAACCAGCAAGGGGCAAACCCTTTTGCTGCCAATAATAATTCAGAAATTGATATTTCTGATGATGACCTGCCATTTTAATTTTACATCTCATTTGAAAGGAGACAGATTATGCCTGAACAAAACGCACGTCCACAACGCCGTCGTCCACAAGGTGGACCACGTCGTCGTCGTAAGGTTGACTTTATTGCAGCCAACCACATCGAATACGTGGATTACAAGGATACAGAATTGTTGGAACGTTTCATCTCAGAACGTGGTAAGATTTTGCCACGTCGTGTGACTGGAACTTCAGCAAAGAACCAACGCAAGGTTACGGCCGCTATCAAGCGCGCTCGGATCATGGCCTTGTTGCCATTCGTCACTGAAGACTAATGTGCAGGGAAACCAAGACAATTGTCTTGGTTTTTTTGTTCTAAAAGTCAGAACCTTGCTGGTCGTATGCTCAAAAAGGATTAACACTTTTGCGGTATATGTCAGAGTTGGTCTGGCTTTTTTCTTTTGGGTAGCTTGGTAGCTTCCTTTTCAACAGTCTTTTGTTCGTATGGTAAAATGTTAGGTAAGTATGTAAGCAAAGAATAGTTGAGGCCTTCATGAAAACATTTTCGAAGCTGCGGGCGTTATCCCGCTATCAACAAAATAAAAACTTTATGACAGGAACCATTGGCATGTTTATCGTGGCCTTTGTTTCTTTGATTCTGGCGCTATTGACCAATTGGATCTTAGGATTGGTTTGGTTTGTGTGCTTGGTGACCTTTTTTACCATCATGCTCAATGGGTTAATTCTAGCTAGCCAATCAAATGAGTCCTACCTAGAGGAGCTGACTTACCGAGTTAAACTAGGTCAGCAAGAGGCCATCTTAGAAATGCCGATGGGTATCATCCTTTTGGGTAAGGGGGAGCGGATTGTCTGGGTGAACCCCTACCTCCAAAACCTATTGATGGATCAAGATTTAATTGGGGAAAGTTTGTCTGAAGCAGATGGTGACCTGGCCTTTGCTGTGAAAAATTATGAAAACGATAAGGTTAACCGTTTTTCCTGGTTGGAACGTTCTTTTGACATTGCCTACCAGGAGCAGTTAGGTGTCATTTACCTCTTGGATGTGAGTGAAAATGAGGCTTTAAATCGTGATTTGACAGATCACCGCTTGGTAACTGGGCTGGTTTCGGTCGATAACTATGAAGAAGTGACAGAAGGAATGCCTGATTCTGAAACGTCGAAGTTGCGAACCTATGTGACGGGACAGTTGACGGACTGGGCTAAAAAGTACCATTTATACGTTCGCCGTTTGTCGCCGGTGACCTATTTATTGATGGGATACCAACGTGACTTGGCGCAGGCAGAAGACGAAAAATTCTCGGTCGTCAAGATGATCCGTGAAGCAACGGCTCAGCAAAATTCACCATTAACGCTTTCAATGGGAATTGCCTACGGTGAACAGGATATCAACTCTTTGGTTCAGTTAGCACAAACGAACCTGGATTTGGCATTGGGTCGTGGTGGTGACCAAGTAGTTGTGAAGGCCGAAGATCTGCCGGCCCGCTTCTATGGTGGCACAACGAATCCGATGGAAAAGCGAACACGTGTCCGTGCTCGGGTGATTTCACAAACCATTGCTGAATTGATGGATCAGTCTGATCAAATTTTTGTGGTTGGTCACCAAAGGCCAGATATGGATTCCGTTGGTTCGGCAATGGGCCTGTGGCGTTTCAGCCAAACACGAGACAAGAAAGCCTTTGTTGTTGTTAATGAGGGTGAAATTTTTTCAGATATCCAATCTCTCTTGGCGACTGTTCGAGCAGACCAAATGGGCGAAGGGAATCCGGGTGTTGATCTCGGTGCATCGATTATTAGCGAAAAAGAAGCGCTCGATTTAGCAACGGAGAAGTCATTGCTGATTTTGGTTGACCATGCCAAGGAAGCATTGGATGGGGCACCTGATTTATTGAAGGATTTGAAGGACCGAGTTGTGGTTATTGATCACCACCGTTTGGCGGAAAATGGCCTACCGGACAAGCCAATGCTGACGTATATCGAACCTTATGCTTCATCAACGTCAGAATTAGTCACGGAATTGCTACAGTACCAGAACCAAAAGGGTGCATCAATTACCGGGCTGGAAGCCACTGCCATGCTCGGTGGCATTCAAGTCGATACGAAAAACTTTGTTTTGCGGACGGGGTCAAGAACCTTTGATGCGGCTTCTTATTTGCGGGCTAATGGCGCCGATAACGAGTTACTCCAGTCCTTCTTGAAGGAAAAGTTTTCGGACTTTAAGGCACGTGCCGAATTGATTCACTTAGCTGAGATTAAAAATCATTCAGCGATTGCTGTTGGTGATAACGATACCGTCTATCAAAGTGTTATCGCGGCTCAGGCTGCTGATGAATTGCTGCAGGTTGAAGGGGTCAAGGCTTCCTTTGTACTCACAAAGCGTGATGATGGCCGAGTGGGAATTTCCGCCCGGTCAAATGGCGACTTTAATGTACAAACAATTATGGAAGACCTTGGCGGTGGTGGCCATTTGTCTAATGCCGCTACGCAAATGTCTGACGTGACGACAGACGAGGCGGCCGATCAACTCTTACAGGCCATTACTAGTCAAGAAGCGGAAGAAGCCGAATAAAGTTTTTGACAATGTTGTCATAAAATCAGTAAGATAAAACAAAGCATTTGGCTCGTGATGAACAAGCCCAAAAGGAGGCAAAGATGAAAGTTGTATTTTTGGAAGACGTCAAGGGGCGTGGTAAGAAGGGCGAAGTGAAGGAAGTTCCTGATGGCTACGCCAATAACTTCTTAATCAAGAATAAAAAAGCAGAACCAGCAACTGGGAAAAACCTCGGGGCAGTCAAGGGTCGACAGAAGGCCGAAGAAAAGTTGGCGGCCGAGGAATTGTCCGAGGCTAAGCAGTTGAAGGAAAAGCTAGAAAACGAAAAAACAGTTATCGAAATTAAGGGGAAGGCTGGTACCGATGGCCGCCTTTTTGGAGCTGTTTCAACAAAGCAAATCGTGGCCGCTTTGTCTGACCAGTACAAGGTAAAAATCGATAAGCGTAAGTTGCTTTTGAATCAACCAATTCACGCAATGGGCTTCACCACAGTTCCTGTTAAATTGCACCGCGACGTGATGGCAGATCTCCGCGTACACGTTAGCGAGGGTTAAAATGGCTGATGTTTCAGTAATGGGCAATGAGTACCGACAGGCACCCAATGATGAAGCAGCTGAACGTGCCGTTTTGGGTGCTATTTTCTTTGATGTTCAATCCGAGGCAGCGATTGTCGCAGCGGAAGCCATCCTTGACCCAAGCGATTTTTATCGACAGAAGCATCAAGAAATTTTTAAGGCGATGCAGCTGTTGGTTGAAGAGGAACGACCTGTTGATATCCTAACCCTGCAAGATAAACTGAATGCCATGGGCCAGCTAGAAAATGTAGGTGGTATCGACTATTTAGTTGAAATTTCACAGTCGTCGGCCTCTGCTTCAAACTTAAAATTTTATGCGCAAATCGTCCATGAAAAAGCGATTTTGCGCCGTTTGATTCAAACGTTAACCGAGTCCATGACGTTAGCCTATGATGGGTCTGAGCCATCGAGTGAATTGCTCGAGGAGCTCGGCCGTCAGCTTGACCGCCTGGCTCAAAACCAGGGCGATGATGATTTACGTCGAATTAAAGACGTTTTGAATGAGTTTCAAGAAAATTTGCAGGCCGCCAGTGAAAACGATAGCAAAGTTATCGGGATTGCTTCGGGTTATGACCAATTAGATGAGTTAACGCATGGCTTCCGTGAAGACCAAATGATTGTCATTGGTGCCCGTCCGGCCGTTGGAAAGACGGCTTTTGTCTTAAATATTGCTAAGAATGCAGCCAAAACCGAAAAGAAACCCGTTGTGATTTTTTCTTTGGAGATGGGGGCTGTTGACTTGGTAACTCGTTTAGTTGCTGCTGAAGGTGGGATTAATTCTAATAAATTGACCACTGGTAATATGCAAGATGAGGATTGGGCAGCATTGACGTTAGCCGTTCAATCATTGGCAAACATGCAGATTTATATGGATGACACGCCAGGAATTCGCATGGCTCAAATCTCGGCTAAGCTGCGAAAACTAGAACGTGAAGTTGTTGGGCGGCTGCCAGAAGAAGAGCGGGATGAAAATCCCCACCCATTGGGTCTGGTCATGATTGACTACCTAGGATTGATTGAATCTGCCAATAGTGAAAGCCGTCAGCAAGCCGTTTCTGAAGTTTCTCGTTCTATCAAGAAACTGGCAAAAGAATTGCACACGCCGATTATTGCCTTGGCTCAGCTTTCGCGTGGCGTTGAACAGCGTCAGGACCAACGACCAATTCTCTCTGATTTGCGTGAGTCCGGTTCGATCGAGCAGGATGCTGACATCGTGGCCTTTTTGTACCGTGATGATTACCATCCCAACCGAGCGGGTGAGGATGGCGATGAAGGTGGTAACCAGGTTGAGGAAGAAACAGTTGTTCCGATTGAAGTTCTTGTGGAAAAGAACCGTGCTGGAGCCAGGGGAAAGGCGGAGTTGATGTTTAACAAGCCAACTTTCAAATTCTCGAACATGGCCGGCACTTATCGCCAGGAACAATCGGGCTTTGGCCCAATTCCTGATATGTCACAGGGTTGGTAAACAACCAAAATCAAAGCAAAAGGCAGCACATTCAAAATCGATGTGCTGCCTTTTGCTTAGTTTTAAACGCTTGTTTTATGCTTCCGTTTCGGTTAAATCAACAAAGGGGGCGCCAATCATTGTCGCCAATTCTTGGGGATTTAATTTATCGGACCGACCGAGTTCGCCGGCTGAAACCAGGAAGTAGTCGGCTGCTTCTGCCTCTTTGGCGAAATAGATGGGAAAACCGTGGTTCTGCCAAATACCAACGGGATTGTTGGCACCGTGGACGTAGCCGGTGGTCGCCACTAATTCCTTGAGTGGCAACATGTGAGTCTTTTTGTTACCGGAAACGGCGGCCAATTTTTTCATATCTAAGCGCTTGGTGAGGGGGACAACGGCTATCAAGGGACCAGTTTTGTCACCCTTGACAGCTAGCGTTTTAAAAATGTCTGATTGTTGAATGCCTAATTCATCCATCTTAGCCGTAATTTCTGCTTCAGTTAAGTCCAAAGCGTTTAGCTCGAGTGGCTCATAGGCGACGCTATGCTTGTCGAGGACCTGTTCGGGTAATGTTTTTTTATCTTTTTTCTTCTTTGCCATGGTTCTATTTTAGCATAAGCAAAAAGCAGAAAAAAACAGTTGGAACCAATTTTGAAAAGTGGTCGGACCAATTATGCTACAATAGACATTATGTCAGAAGCAATTTATGTAATGGTGCAAGCCGATATTAAACAAAAAATTTATCAGGGTCATTATAAAGACCTTAAGTTACCTGATGAGCGAACATTAGCGGCTGATTACCAGGTTTCGCGTTCTTCAATTAAACGGGCCCTCAACGTATTGGTCCAGCAGGGGATTATCTTTAAGAAGCGGGGATCAGGGACATTTGTCAACCCTTTATACCTGAAAAATCAGGCAATCTTTCAACATGAGGGATCCAACCTGGGTGTTTCAGATTCTTTTCGAATTAATGGTCAAGCACCCAGCATTGAACTCCTGGACTTCCGGGTGATTCAGGCCACGCCAGAGCAGCAATCAGCATTATTTTTAAACGATGGCGATTTTGTTTACGAAATTAAGCGTCTGCGTAAGTTAGATGGTGTGCCATTCATGATTGAATATGGCTACGTGCCGATTTCTTTATTGCCAGGACTTAATCGGGAAACGGTGACTAAATCTATTTATGAATATGTTGAAAAACGGAAGTCAAAAACAGTGACGAGGTCGTTTATGACGATCATGACCGAGCCGTCGAATGTTGAAGAGCAGAAGCTGTTAAAGCTTAAGGCGACTGAGCCGGTCGGGATTATGGAAGGGATTTTTTTCATGGATGATGGGACACCATTGGAATATTCTAATATGCGCCTACACTACAAATACCTGCGTTATAATGCTTTCGTTTCACTTGGGTCGGAATAAGCCCAATTGAGTTAGCAAACAATTCTATGGAATGTGTTTAATAAAAGATTGATTGGACCGGTCCAATTAATAAAGAAATGCAACCAAAAACGAAAAAGTTAGACCCAAAGCCCTTTTTTTCTTGAACGAATGGAACACTCTCGATATAATAGGACTTGTAAATATATAGCCGGAGTTTGCAGAAGCGGGCTTCGTTGAAAGAAAAAGGAGTACTATTTACATGGTTGATTACAACTCAAAAGAGTACTTGGAACTTGTTGATAAGTGGTGGCGTGCAACCAACTATTTGTCAGCTGGGATGATTTTTTTGAAGTCAAACCCATTGTTCTCAGTAACTAAGACGCCTATTCAAGCTGAAGATGTTAAGGTTAAGCCAATCGGACACTGGGGAACTATCTCAGGTCAAACATTCTTGTATGCTCATGCTAACCGTTTGATCAACAAGTATGACTTGAACATGTTCTACATCGGTGGCCCTGGTCACGGTGGCCAAGTGATGGTTACGAACGCTTACCTTGATGGTGAATATACTGCTGATTACCCAGAAGTTACTCAAGACTTGAAGGGTATGTCAACTTTGTTCAAGCGCTTCTCATTCCCAGGTGGAATTGGTTCACACATGACTGCCCAAACTCCAGGTTCATTGCATGAAGGTGGAGAATTGGGTTACTCATTGTCACACGCATTCGGTGCCGTTTTGGACAACCCTGACCAAATCGCTTTTGCCGTTGTTGGTGATGGTGAAGCTGAAACTGGCCCATCAATGACTTCATGGCATTCAATCAAGTTCTTGAATGCTAAGAATGATGGTGCTGTTTTGCCAATCTTGGATTTGAACGGATTTAAGATTTCAAACCCAACTGTCTTCTCACGTATGTCAGATGAAGAAATCAAGAACTTCTTTGCAGGTCTTGGTTACTCAGCCCGTTTCATTGAAAACGCAGACATCCATGACTACATGGCTTACCACGAAAAGGCTGCTGATATCTTTGATACTGCTATTGAAGACATCCAAGCTATCCAAAAGGATGCCCGTGAAAATGGTAAGTATGAAGATGGTACAATTCCTGCATGGCCAGTGATCATTGCTCGCTTGCCAAAGGGTTGGGGTGGACCTACCCATGACCAAGCTGGAATGCCAATCGAAAACTCATTCCGTGCCCACCAAGTTCCATTGCCTTTGGCACAAGGAAAGTTGGACACATTGCCACAATTCGAAGAATGGATGAATTCATATAAGCCTGAAGAATTGTTTAACGCTGATGGTTCATTGAAGGATGAATTGAAGGCTATTGCTCCTAAGGGTGACAAGCGGATGTCAGCTAACCCAATCGCTAACGGTGGTCGTAAGCGCGGTGAAGATCTTAAGGATCTTGACTTGCCAGACTGGCGCGATTACGTAAACGACATCAACGCTGACAACCGTGGAACGATCTTGCCAGATGGTAACCGCAACATGGACATGTTCACTTTGTCAAACTACCTTGAAAAGGTAATGCAAATGAACCCTAAGTCATTCCGTGTCTTTGGTCCTGATGAAACAATGTCAAACCGTTTGTGGTCATTGTTTGATACTACTAACCGTCAATGGATGGAAGAAGTTAAGAACCCTAACGACCAATACGAAGCACCAGAAGGCCGTATCTTGGATGCTCAATTGTCAGAGCACCAAGCTGAAGGTTGGCTTGAAGGTTATACTTTGACTGGTCGTGTTGGAATCTTCGCTTCATACGAATCATTCTTGCGCGTTGTCGACTCAATGATTACTCAGCACTTCAAGTGGTTGCGTCACGCATCAGAACAAGCATGGCGTAATGACTACCCATCATTGAACTTGATTTCTACTTCAACTGCTTTCCAGCAGGACCACAACGGTTACACTCACCAGGATCCTGGTATGTTGACTCACTTGGCCGAAAAGAAGTCAGACTTCATCCGCCAATACTTGCCAGCCGATGGTAACTCAACTTTGGCAGTGATGGAACGCGCCTTCAGCGAACACTCAAAGGTTAACCACATGGTTATCTCAAAGCAACCACGTCAACAGTGGTTCTCAGCTGCTGAAGCTGAAGTGTTGGCTACTGAAGGTTTGAAGGTTATCGATTGGGCATCTACTGCACCATCAGCTGATGTGGATATCACATTTGCTTCTGCTGGTACAGAACCAACAATTGAAACTTTGGCCGCATTGTGGTTGGTTAACCAGGAATTCCCTGAAGTTAAGTTCCGCTATGTTAACGTTGTTGAATTGCTTCGTTTGCAGAAGAAGTCAGAATCAGCCGGAAACGACGAACGTGAATTATCAGATGACGAATTTAACAAGTTCTTCCAAGCTGATACACCAGTTATCTTCGGATTCCACGGATACGAAGACTTGGTTGAATCATTCTTCTTCGAGCGTAAGTTCCGCGGTGACGTCTTTGTTCACGGATACCGTGAAGATGGTGACATCACAACTACTTACGATATGCGCGTTTACTCACACCTTGATCGTTTCCACCAAGCTAAGGAAGCTGTTGCTGTCCTTGCAGACCGTGGTGCGGTTGACCAAGCTGCTGCTGATACATTCATCACTAAGATGGATGACATCTTGGCAAAGCACTTGAAGGTGACCCGTGAAGAAGGTCGCGATATCGAAGAATTCACTAAGTGGCAATGGTCTGCTTTGAAGTAAGCTATTAACACTTGAAAGAATCGCCTCGGCGGTTCTTTTTTTATACTCATTTGACGGCAAAATCTAACTAAACTTTGCTATAATTGACATAATCTTGAAAAGGGGCTAATTTTATGCAAACAATTAAACTTGTTTCAATTGATATTGACGGCACGCTTTATAATGATAATCGTGAGATTACACCGGCGGTAAAAAGTGCTATCCAAAAAGCGACGGCACAGGGGGTTCATGTGGTCATTACCACTGGGCGACCAGAAACAGGCGTTAAAAAGATTTTGAATGAATTAGATCTCTTGGGTGAAGATCATTATGTGATTACGCACAATGGTGGCTTGGTCCAAACAACAGACGGACAAAAGACCCTTCATCGAGCTGCTTTGCCATGGACTACTTTTTTGAAGGCGCAACAATTTGCAGAAGATCATAACACCTATATTCAGGTTGAATCAGACTCAGACGCCTATACGGTGATGACGAATGTAAATGTCTTTGCAAGCCAGGAAAACTTCGTGGTCAGCCTGCCACTAACTATCAAAGATGAAGTTTCAGAGCTGGAGGAAACTTCTTTTGTCAAGGCAATTGCTATTGGCGACGAAGGCTTTATGGATCAGATTCAAGCAAAGGTCCCGGCAGAGTTGAAGCAAGAGGCCAATGTTGTTCGTTCAACCCCGAATAATTTGGAATTTATGAATACGGCGGCTTCTAAGGGCCAGGCATTGTTAGCATTGGCAAAGGAGTTGGGCATCGATCAATCAGAAACAATGGCAATTGGTGACCAGGAAAACGATCACACAATGATTGAAGCTGCGGGTATTGGCGTTGCCATGGGAAATGCGGTACCTTCAATTAAGGCGATTGCCAACCAGGAGACAACGGATAACAACCATGATGGTGTTGCCAAGGCTATCGAACGCTTTATTTTAGCCAAATAATTAGTAGCAACAGATTAGTAACGTAAGATGACAAGCGGCGATGATAAAATCGGTCGCTTTTTTTGCCCAGTTACCTTGATTTTATTGTTATAATATATAAGAAATCGTTGTTCTTTAATCTGGAGTAGCAAAAATGACTAAGTCAAACCTAAAACTCTTTTCTCTCTCATCGAACCACCCCTTAGCAGAAAAAATCGCTGCTGAAGTCGGTGTGCCATTAAGTGACATTTCGGTGAAGCGCTTTGCTGATGGTGAGGTGCAAATTAACATTGAAGAATCTGTCCGTGGCGCAGATGTCTTTGTGATTCAATCAACATCCCAACCGGTTAACGATAACCTGATGGAATTGTTGATTATGATTGATGCCTTGAAGCGGGCATCAGCTGATCAAATCAACGTAGTTTTGCCTTATTACGGTTATGCTCGTCAGGACCGCAAGGCGCGCTCACGTGAACCAATTACAGCTAAGTTGGTTGCGAATATGATTGAACGAGCAGGAGCTACTCGCGTGATGGCTTTAGACTTGCACGCTGCTCAAATTCAAGGGTTCTTTGATCTACCGATGGATCACTTGCAAGGTGCTCCGCTTTTGGCCGATTACTTGATTGAAACCGGTATTGCCGACAAAGAAAACGCTGTTGTTGTTTCACCCGATCACGGTGGGATGACCCGTGCCCGTAATTTGAACAACATGCTTGGTTTAGAGGCACCTGTGGCAGTGATTGACAAGCGTCGTCCGAAGCCAAACGTAGCAGAGGTTGGCTCAATCGTTGGTGATGTTGCTGGTAAAACAGCCATCATGGTCGATGACATGATCGATACAGCCGGAACGATTACGCAGGGTGCTCAGCTTGTTTTGGAACATGGTGCTAAGGAAGTTTACGTGGCCGCATCACATGCCGTCTTCTCAGGACCAGCTTTGGAACGTTTGCAAAATTCTGTTTTCACTAAAGTTATTGTGACTGATTCGATTAACTTGCCAGATTCAAAGAAGTTTGACAAGCTGGAAATTGTTTCTGTTGGGGAATTGATTGGTGAAGCGATTCGTCGTGTTTCGTTGAACGAAGCAATTAGCCCGATGTTTAAACACCGCTTCCGCCGTCGTAGTTCTCAAGAAGACTAAGGCGTCTTAAGTTCGATAAAGGATTCTGATAAAGGACTATTTTTTGGCTGAAGTGTCAAAAGAGGTCTTTTTTTTGTGAAGATTATTCGTAAATTCACTGAAAGGCCAATTTTTTATGTTACAATAGCGAATGAAAAATGTTTTAATTGGAGACGCTTATGTATAAAATTTTAGTGGTTGATGATGAAAAGCCAATTTCGGATATCATCAAGTTCAACCTGGTAAAAGAGGGTTACGAGGTCGTAACGGCCAGTGACGGGGCCGAGGCATTGGAATTGTACAAGTCAGAAAACCCTGATTTGGTATTGTTAGACCAAATGCTTCCTGAAGTCGAGGGAATTGAAGTTTTGCGTCAAATTCGGGCCAAAGACAAGACACCTGTCATTATGGTAACGGCTAAGGATTCTGAAATTGACAAGGTGATTGGTTTGGAAATGGGTGCAGATGATTATATCACTAAGCCGTTCTCGAATCGTGAATTGGTTGCCCGCGTAAAGGCAAACTTACGTAACCGTCACACAACGAGCCAGTCAGATGATCCAGCAGTTAACCAAGAAGACATTCAGCTTGGCAACTTAATTATCCATACAAAGACTTATATGGTCACAAAGGATGGTGTTGACCTCGAATTGACCCATCGTGAATTTGAGTTACTCTCATATATGGCACAACATATTGGTCAAGTCATGAACCGTGAAAACTTACTTCGTCAGGTATGGGGTTATGACTACTTTGGCGATGTTCGTGCAGTTGATGTGACCGTTCGTCGTTTACGTGAAAAGATTGAAGATGTACCATCACATCCAGTTTGGTTAGGAACAAGACGTGGTGTTGGTTATTACCTCTCATCTGGTAAGAACCAAAATAAATAAAAAATTATGAAAGGACAGGCATTCGCTGTCAGGGATTATGAAAGTCATTGTTAAACTCTTACAATCGATTCGATTCCGGATAACCTTTGTCTTTGTCCTTTTTTTAATTGTCATTTTAGAATCATTCGGCGTTTTTTTCGTTCATCAAATTGAGCAGCATGACCTCATTGCCAGTGAGGCAGAGCTGACAATGCCAACCTATGTTACGAAAAAAATTGTCGAGGGTTTGGATGCGGGTTCTGGTAAGGAGAGCCGGGAAAAAATGGATACAGCCGTGAAGGATTTCGATTCCAACCTTGTCGAAAACGTCTTGGTTTATGATAAGTCCGGCAAAGTTGTTTCCAGTCAGTCGACAAAGAAGTCGCTATTACCAAAAACTATTGATTCTAATAGCGAGATTGCTCTGGATGGCGGTAATTCTTACCTTAAGATCCGGACACAAGACCGCGATCAAGGAAGCGGCCAACAGGCGGTGGTGACCCGGCAGCTTTATGCGAATGGGACGAATGCTCCTAGCAAATCGGGAGAAAAACCTGTTGGTGTGGTGGTGGTTTATGCTAGCCTCGCTAAGGTTTACGCCAATGCTCGTCAAATTTTGCTTTTGTTCTTGTTGGCTGGTCTGCTAACGCTGGTGGCTTCGGTTTATTTGGCCTTTATTCTGTCTCGGACGTTGACGCGGCCAATTGAAATCATCAATAAACAAACAGCGCGGATTGCGGCTGGTGATTATTCGATGGTCAACACAATTTCTGGTTCGGATGAAATTTCGCAGTTGGCCCACTCGGTCAATACGTTGTCAAACCGGATTGCAGAATCAACTGAAATCATTAGTAATGAACGTAACCGCCTCCATTCCGTCCTCCATCATATGGCTGATGGGGTTTTGCTGACGAATGCTAAAGGACAGCTAACGATTATTAACCAGGCAGCAACCAAGTTGCTTGGTGTCAGCGAACAAGCGGCACTGGGACAGCAGGTCTTTGACCTATTGGACCTCCCTGAATACCAAAGTATTCGGGATTTGATTAAACAGCAACGGTCCATGACGGTTGATGTCGGTCAGCGAATTATTGAAGTTCGGGTGTCTTTGATTAAGAATCCCTCTGGTTTGATTAATGCCATGGTTCTGATTTTGCACGATATCACGGAACAGAAAAAAATTGATCAGGATCGGCGTGACTTTGTTTCCAACGTCTCTCACGAACTGCGAACACCATTGACCACAGTAGCGTCCTACGTCGAGTCTTTGCAAGAAGGCGCTAAGGAAGATTCTAAAATTCTTGGTGAATTTTTGACGGTGATTCAAAACGAAACGGACCGGATGTCGCGAATGGTATCCGATTTGCTTGAGTTGTCGCGAATGGACCAGGGAACGATGGAAGTTAAGACGGAATTGGTTCAACTGAATACCATGTTGAATTTTATTTTGGATCGGTTTGAAATGATTTTGTTGTCACCGTCAAAGGATTTAAATTCGGATCGAAAGATTAAGATTGTTCGTCACATCCCAAAAGATCAGGAATTCTGGGTTGATATTGATTATGATAAGATGACCCAAGTCATCGATAATTTGATGAATAATGCTATTAAGTACTCACCTGATGGTGGCAGTATTACAGTGTCCCTTGAAAAATCAGGCGATAAAGCTTTGATTAGCATCAAAGACCAAGGACTGGGTATTCCAGTAGCTGACCAGGAGAAGGTCTTTAACCGTTTCTTCCGGGTGGATAAGTCGCGGTCGCGGGCCCAAGGCGGTACTGGACTGGGATTGGCAATCTCTAAAGAAGTGATTGAAAAGTTTAATGGTCGCATCTGGGTCGAATCAAAAGAAAATGAAGGCTCTACCTTTAAGATGACCCTTAATTATGTGCAGGACGATTTGTTATCGACTGAAAAGCAGTGGGATGAAGATTAAGTCTTTCGTGACCTTAATTTCTGCTTAATTTCAATCAGTTATAGTAGCGTTAACAAATTTTGGAGACGACCATGCAAAAGAACCTAACGAATTTGATTTTGGCTGGAGCCCTAGCCGGTGTAATTGGTGGTGGGGCTGTTTTAGCTGGACAAGAAATTTATCAAAATTATCAAGTAACGCACAGTCCTGTTCGGACCAAAGCGACAGCAACAAAAACGATGACGTCCAAGGATACGGCGACCAATGCTTATAACAAGGTGGCCAATTCTGTTGTCTCGGTGCTTAATTTTAAAAAGAGTGGTAACACTTATAATGAATCAACGGAAGGGTCTGGTTTTGTCTATAAAAAGGCTGAGGGCTCAGCCTTTATCGTCACCAACAATCACGTGATTGACGGTGCCGATAAGTTGCAGGTCATTACCAATGATAATAATACAGTTACGGCCGAGCTGGTTGGGAAGGACGCTTTAACTGATTTGGCCGTATTGAAAATCACTGATTCTTCAACGATTTCAACTGCCGCCTTTGGGGACTCAGATCAAATTTCTGTTGGTCAACAGGTATTGGCAATTGGATCACCACTGGGGTCACAGTACGCTTCCTCAGTAACAGAAGGGATTATATCGGCCACGAAGCGTTTGGTTCAGGCTGATGATGATTCCGGCCAAAACTATGGTGGCTCCACGGTTATTCAAACCGATGCCGCTATTAATCCCGGTAATTCAGGTGGCCCGTTAATTAACTTAGCGGGACAGGTAGTTGGAATCAATTCAATGAAGTTGTCATCATCATCAAACGGTACGGCGGTTGAAGGGATTGGCTTTGCCATCCCTTCGGATCAGGTTGTCGACATCGTTAATAAGTTGGTGAAAGATGGTAAGGTGACGAGGCCAGCCCTGGGAATTCAGATGATTAATCTGTCACAGGTTCCCGTTAATGAGCAGCAGTCAACGCTCAAAATTCCAAATACCGTTAATGGTGGTGTGGTTCTTTACAAGGTCAACAGCGGTTCGCCAGCAGATAAGGCGGGCTTGAAGAAGTATGACGTCATTGTTGGTATTGATGGTAAGACAGTTGCTAACCAGGCTGATTTGCGTGAGCAGCTTTACACGCATAAGGTCGGCGACAAGACAACGTTGACTTACTATCGTGGTACTGAAAAGAAGACGGTTACCCTTAAGTTAAATCAGACTTTGCAGTCATAAGCTTTCGAATACCTATCGATTTCAAAACAAAAAGTCGACCAAAATGTTGGTCGACTTTTTTATGTTAAAAGTTAGCGACGAAGGCGGAATTGCCGTTGAGATTTTGCTATACTTAAAAAAGTGATAAATGAGGAGAATGATGAACATATGATTGTATTAGCCGGGACAATTGGTGCTGGAAAAACCAGTTTGACAGAGATTTTAGCAAAACATTTGGGTGGTCGCGCCTACTATGAAAGTGTGGATAACAACCCAATTTTGCCACTCTTTTACCAGGACCCCAAGAAATACAGTTTCTTGCTCCAAGTTTACTTTTTGAACACCCGGTTGGACCAGATTCACGAGGGACAAAAAGAGAAGAATGCGGTCATGGATCGGTCAATTTTTGAAGATGCCCTACTTTTCCAGCTCAATGCTGATTTAGGTCGAGCAACGCAGACCGAAGTCGACATTTATAAGGATTTGGTCAATAATGTCTTGGAAGAAGTTTCAGAGGAAAACAAGACGAAAACGCCGGATTTGTTAATCCATGTTCGCGTTTCGTTGGAGACAATGTTAGCTCGAATTAAGAAGCGCGGTCGTCCTTACGAGCAGATTGAGCAGGACCCAGACTTGTACCAATACTATGCGGACCTAAATGCTCGCTATGATGCTTGGTTCGACCAATACGACCGTTCCCCAAAGCTCCAAATTAATGGTGATGAGCTTAACTTTGTTAAGGATGCCACTGCTAAGGAGCGGGTTTTGGCCCTTGTTGATCAAAAGCTAGCAGAATTGGCTACCGACAAGTAATCAAAGTGGTGCTGACTTTGCTGATTGAGTAGAGGGGCTAATGTACAAGAATCTGGATCGGTAAAATTTCATCAAAAAAGACTTAGCTAAGTGACTAATGGACCTTGTAATATGCGCATGTCACTGGTTAAGTCTTTTTATTTGGTGGGAATTTTCAGGCGAGAACCTTGAGCATCATCTGCTGAAAATCAGAGACAAAACGGTCTTGGTCAACTAAAACGGCAGCCTTTGAAATCGTTGGTTCCAAAAGTTTGGTCTTGTCGCCAATTGTTCGACCGTAGTCACCTGATTCTTGGTCGTAAGTGACCTGCATGTTTAAGTCCAAAGTGCTTACATAGCTTGGGTCAACAGCAACCGCCACGGCTAGTGGATCATGGAGGGCGGCTCCTTTTTTATCGATATCTAAGTTATAATAAGCATCAATGTAGTAGTCCATGATGTCAGCGTAGTTCTGACCGGCAGTTGTGCCGAGATTACGCCACTCTTGTGTATGCTTCTTGGTTAAAAGCGTTCGTAGAGTGACATCAAGGCCAACCATGGTGAGGTTTTCCTGATTTTTAAAAACAAAGTCGGCGGCTTCGGGGTCTTGGTGAATGTTAGCTTCCGTAAAGGGCGTCACGTTACCAGGAACCGTTAAAGCCCCCCCCATCAAAGTTGTTTGGCCAATCAACTTGGCAAGGCTTGGATCTTTCTCAAGGGCCTTGGCCAAGTTCGTCAAAGGACCAGTTGGAAGGTAAATTAGTTCGTCCTTGTATTGGTGAGCGGCTTCAATTAAGAAATCGATACCGTTTTGGCTGTCAACAGTACGTGTTGAGGCCTCAACTTCGACATCGCCGATACCATTTCGACCGTGAATGGCCTGTGAGATTGGCATGACAGTGAAGTCAGTGGTGGTCGATGAATGTGACTCACCAATGAAAACGGGAACGTCATGGGCGCCTAAGAGGTCTAAGAGGTCAAGTGAATTCTTGGCCGTGACATTGGTCAGGGCATTGCCATAGGTGGCAATAATCCCAATTAAGTCGATGTCATCATGGCCGATGGCATAAGCCAAGGCTAAGGCATCATCAATACCAGTGTCGAGATCTAAAATCATTTTTTTGCGAGACATTGCGCATTCTCCTTTAGTTTGGGTACACTTCATTATAGCAAAATTGTTAGGTAAAACACGAAGAAAGCGATTCGAAATGGAAAAAACGTACGATATTATTGTTGTTGGTGGTGGTCCGGTGGGCCTTTTTGCTGCCTTCTATGCTGGCTTGCGCAATACCAAGGTGCTTTTATTAGAAGCCTTAACGGATCTTGGCGGTCAGGTGCAAACACTCTACCCCGATAAAAAAATTTGGGATGTCGCGGGACTGCCAGGGGTATCTGGCCGAGAATTGGTTAAACGCCTTAAAAACCAGTTGGCTAAGTTTCCGGTTGATGTTCAGACCGAGGCCAAGGTCACGGATATTGTTCGTGCCGGTAAAAACTGGCACATCGCAATTAATGGCGGGCAAACGAGTGTGACTGGTCGATCGGTGATTTTGGCAACTGGTAAGGGGGCTTTTGAGCCACGACGGTTGCAGATTGAAAATGAGGCTGAACTAGAGGGAAAGGGTTTGTCTTATTTTGCCCCGAATCTTGCGCTTTATCAAAATCAGGAAGTGGCGGTCCTCGGCGGTGGTGATTCAGCGGTTGATTTAGCCCAGCAATTAGACGCGATTGCTAAGAAGACTTACCTGATTCACCGACGAGACCAATTTCGGGCCCTGGAACAGGCTGTATTGGCTTTAGAGAAAACAAAGGTGATTAAGAAAACGCCTAAAAAAGTTGAAAGCGCACAACAAACGGCTGATGGTCGACTAGAATTGACGCTACAACATGTTAAAGATCAAGGTCAGCAAGAGAAGTTAGTGGTGGATAATCTCCTTGTTCAGTATGGCTTTTTAACAAAGGGACAGGCCGATACTGGTTGGCAAGTGGACCTTGATTGGGATTCAGCTGGCATCGTTGTGACTGACCAGATCAAAACAAAGCAACCAGCTCTTTTTGCAATTGGGGATGCTTCATCTTATCTGGGTCATGTTGATTTAATGGCCACTGGCTTTGGTCAAGCACCGGCGGCGGTGAATGCAGCGATTGCTGCCATTGACCCTGATCGAAGCGGACCTGGCCATTCATCTTCAATGAACTTGTAAAAGAAAGTTTTCGCTACCAGGATGGGGGCGGGAACTTTTTTGCTGTCGATTTGGTTATCAAAACAAAATCTTTTGCCTGATTTTGATAGGGTTGCCTTTTTTTGACCTGTTACTGTAACAATTTTGACGCCAATACTGTACAATAGAGTCGGAGAAGGTTTATAGCGTAGCCAAGTTATTTTCCTTTGGGAATAATTAAATTTTTTTGAATTCGGATAACCAGTCTGATTTTAAAACTATCAAAAAGATGGCCGAACTCATGACGTTCGGTTTAGTAGCTATGCTCGAAATATTGTCATTCAGAAAACGGAGGTAATCAACCATGACGGATAATAATCAAGACAAGCACCTTAGACATCGGTTAATGTTTACAGCAAGTGCGACGACATTAGCAGCAACGGGCGCTGTTTTTGGGGCGACCGTTTTGAACCAAAATCAAACAGCCAGTGCTGACCAAGTTCAGGGCCAGGCACAATCTCAAGTTGACCAACAAAGCCAATGGCAGGCAAACTCGCTTGACCAGGTCAAGGCTGCCATTGCAAAGCAAGGCCAAGGACAAAATATTCATGGCTATGCGACACAGTGGGGGGACACACTGGATGTGATTGCCCAGGCTTATGGTTTGAGCACGGAACAGGCGGCCCAGCAGTTGGGCTTGGATGACCAAGGGTTGTTGATTTCAGGCTATCGCTTGGGTGCCCAGGCCCAAGTGATCCAAAAGCTTAAAGATGATGGTGTCTTATTGTCTGCTGGAGTTGCTCAGGTAAGCCAGAGCCAAACTAGTCAGCCAAACTTGGTGTTGATGCAAAAGGGTGCACCAACGACTGATTCCGCTCAGGTGGCTGCCGATTCGCAAGCCAGCTCACAAGCAGTCAGCCAGGGAAGTCAAACGGGTAGTCAGACAGCAACGACTGCCGCTGCTCAATCAGTTGCTCAGAGCCAGTCTTTGTCCGTGGCTAGTTCGCAGGCTAGCGCCCAGTCAATGGCAGCTAGTGTCAATCAAAATCAAGTTAGTCAAGCGGTGTCCGTTGCTGGTTCAAGTGCTGGTGCACAACAGTCAAATACTGACCAGACCGATACAATTGAGCAAAATGCTGCTCAAGGAGCTGGGTCACAGTCAGCCGATTTGTACTCACAGACGCAGTCTTTGAGTCAGGCACAAGCAGCAGCTTCACAAGCACCTAGCTCACAGGCTACTGTCTCACAGGCTGGTATTTCCCAAGTAGCCAATTCAGAAGCAACTACCTCACAGGTACAAAGTTCTCAAGCGGCCACTTCACAAGCGGTGGCATCCCAAGCACCTGTCTCACAAGCTGTCGTTTCAGAGGCACCGGCTTCCCAAGCAGCAACGTCACAGGTAGCTACTTCCCAAGCCCCAGCTTCGACAAGTGCAGCCGTACAACAAACGGCTACCACGAATAAGGTCAATACGGATCAGGTTATTAATTGGTTCTATGACAACCAAGGCAAGTTGACTTATTCTATGACGGGGTCTCGTGATGGCGCCGATGGGACGGCTGACTGTTCCGGTGCAATGACGGAAGCCTTGTATGAGGCGGGGGCTTCCAAGCCGGCTTACTTGTATAATACGGATTCTTTGCACGGTTATTTGGAACAAAACGGTTATCAACTAATTTCAACGAATACGCCATGGGATGCTCAACGTGGTGATATCGTTATTTGGGGTCAGCAGGGTGCCTCAGGTGGATCTGCTGGTCACGTTCAAATCATTGTCTCAAACGATCCAAATGCCCGCGCCATTTCCGTTAATTATGTAACGGGCGGCCAAACGGGTACGGCTGTTCAAGAATGGAATTATGACGCAGCCTATAATTACACGGCAAAGGCCAATGGTGGTAACCTGGCCTATTATGTTTACCGACAAGCGTAAGTAGCTAAAAAGCTAATGATACCAGAGATGGTGTCATTAGCTTTTTTGGTATCTGTTGCATACCAATCAGTTTAGTTAGACGATTTTTGGGAACACAAAAAAATCCTTGAGGATTGCCTCAAGGATTGCTGTAGTGGTCAGTCAGGGGCTCGAACCCTGGACCCACGGATTAAGAGTCCGTTGCTCTACCAACTGAGCTAACTAACCATGGAGTTGTCTTAAACAACAAAAAATAGTATACCATGGTTACAGCGGTGGAGCAAGTGTTTTAACGAAAATAAGTCGATATTTCAATAAAATTTTTTAATGAGCTCAGTGATACAACATCAGGCATTCGCCTCAATGACGACGGTATTACCCTCGGAATCCTTAACCGTCACCGCCACTTTATTGTTAAAACGTTCTTCCTCTTTTTCGATGACAACAAAATTATTGGCTAAGTGCTGTTTTAATTCAGGGAGGTGGTCACGAACCAAGAGCTCAAAAATAGTTTTGGATTGACTCTGAACAAAAGTAAGGTCTTCGTGGTCAACAACTAAGATGCGGTCAGTTTGGGCACCACTTTGAGGAAGGTCAAAGACGTCGCGCCAGAAACGAAAGGCACGGTTGGGGTCTTGTGCGGGAATTTTTTTATGGTTGAGTTTACGAGCTTTCATTTACTTTGATTCTCCAAAAAAGCGGTTCACGTTATAAGAGCAAAGAATAGTAATTTGCTAGGTTCTTTTATTCAGTATAGCCCAAAGAGGGGGTCTTGACCATGCTTGTCAAGGCAAAGTGTGGTAAACTAAGTCTTATGGCATTATTAGAAGTAAGTGGGCTCTCGATGGCCTACGCAGAAAAAACATTATATGACGATGCTGACTTGGAATTGCAAGCCGGCGAACACATGGGGATTGTCGGTCAAAACGGGGCTGGTAAGTCAACTTTGATTCGGATTTTGACCGGGCAAGTTTTGCCCCTTTCGGGCCGAATTGACTGGGCGAAAAATCTGAAAATTGGCTACTTGGATCAGTATGCAGAAATTCCAGAGGGGATGACTCTGGTTGATTTCTTGCATACGGCTTACAAGGATCTCTATGCTAAGCAGGATCGCGCAACGGAATTGTATGAAAAGTACGCCGCTACCGCCGATGACAAGCTGCTTGAGCGAGCAGGACGCCTACAAGAAGAACTGGATGCTGCTGGTTTCTATGACGTTGATACTGAAATCGAACGGGTGATTTCTGGTCTAGGCTTGGAAGCCATTGGGCGGGACCGCGAACTAGAACACATGTCTGGTGGTCAGCGTGCCAAGGTTATCTTGGCTAAGTTGCTCTTGGAAAATGACGACGTCATTATCCTTGATGAGCCGACCAACTATTTGGATGTTGCGCACATCGAATGGTTGGAAGGCTTTTTGCAGGGATTTGAAGGCGCAGCCATGATTATTTCGCATGACTTTGATTTCTTGGATAAGGTAACGAACGCGATTGCTGACGTTTCTTTTGGTAAAATTACCAAGTATCGCGGTTCTTTCCAAAAGGCGATGCGTCAAAAAGAAGAACGTTCTGAGCAGCAGCTGCGTCAGTATGAGAAACAGCAGGTTGAGATTGCTAAAGCTGAAAAGTTCATTGCCAAGAACAAGGCCCGTGCTTCAACTTCAAAGCAGGCCAAGTCTCGTGAAAAGATGCTGGCCCGGATGGATAAGGTGGATCCACCTTCAGAAAACCTGAAGGCGAAATTTAACTTCCCATACGTTAACTCCCAGTCGGCCGCCGCTTTGACGGTGACTGATTTGTCAGTTGGCTATGATCAGGCAATCTTGGAACCCGTGTCATTCTCATTAACAACGGAAAAGAAGATTGTCTTTGCTGGGTTCAACGGGGCAGGAAAGTCGACGTTGATCAAGTCCATTTTGGGCGAAATTCCTTCACTTGGCGGTCAAGTGGAATTTTCACCTTTAGCTGTCGTGAATTACTTTGACCAGGATTTAGACTGGGATAATGACCAGCAGACGCCATTACAGGCGATGCAAGACTTATTCCCTACGATTTTGCCAAAAGAATTGCGGCAGCGTTTGGCGGGCGCCGGCATTAATGCTGAAAATGCCCAAAAGCCATTGTTCCAGCTTTCTGGAGGGGAGCAGACGAAGGTTAAGCTGGCCATTATGGAGATGAAGCCGTCAAACTTCTTAATCCTTGATGAGCCAACGAACCACTTGGATGAAGAAACGAAACAAGCTTTGTATAAGGCGATTAAAGCCTTTCCTGGTAACGCTATTATCGTTTCTCACGAAGTTTCCTTTACGAAGGATTTAGCGGATCAAAGCTTGAACGTGGCTGCTTTGTCTTACAAGGAAAATCCGGAATAAGTCGGTTAAAAGTGAATAATCAATACCTAAAGAATGATTTTGTTAACAAAATCATTCTTTTTTTGATGTCAGGAAAAAGAACAAATCCCGGCAAAATGAGCATTTTAAGCGGTAAACTAAGCGTCGAAACAACAAAATAATCATTTTTATTAAAAAATTATTTGAAAATGGTGTGTTTGTCTGATAAGATTAAACAAACATTAAGTTGTACCGAGGAGGAAGCATCATGAAACGATGGCAGAAATGGACTGTTGCGGCAGTCGTTGTTCTGGTCGCAGTTGGGGGATCTCGAGCTGCTGGCTGGTGGGGGACAAGTCCCGCAGATGATAAATCAACGTTAAACTTTGGTTTGGCAACTGATATTCAAACATTAGATATGTCCAAGGCGACTGACCAATATTCCGATACCATTCTTGGAAATACGGAAGCGAACTTGTTACGTACAAATGCCAAGGGGGACGTTGTCCCTGACTTGGCTAAGTCATATAGCGTCTCATCAGACGGTTTGACTTATACCGTTCAATTGCGTTCCGGATTGAAGTGGTCAGATGGTTCTGCCTTGACTGCTAAGGACTTTGTATACTCATGGCAGCGAATTGCTGATCCAAAGACTGCCTCACAATACTCATACCTGACATCAGGTGTGAAGAATGCTGATGATATCGTGGCTGGTAAGAAGCCAGTGTCTGATTTGGGTGTTAAGGCTGATGGCAATACATTGACTTTCACGTTGGAAAAGCCAATGCCACAATTTAAGTACCTGTTGAGTTTCGCTCAATTCACGCCACAGAAGGAATCTTTCGTCAAGGAAAAGGGTTCTAAGTATGGTACAACTGCAGCCGATCAAATCTATTCAGGTGCTTACAAGTTCGAAGGCTGGAATGGAACCAACGGTAAGTTCAAGATGGTCAAGAACGATAACTATTGGGATGCCAAGAATGTCAAGACAAAGACGATTAACTGGCAAGTTATTAAGAACCCTGAAACTGCGATTAAGTTGTACAAGCAAGGTAAGATTGATCGCGCTGCGATTACCAACTCACCTGAAATGTACTCAGCTAACAAGAACAACAAGGATGTTGTCAATAGTGCGCTGGCTTCAGCAACTTACTTGGAGTATAACCAGGCAAAGAACCCATTCTTGCAAAACGAAAAGATTCGCGAAGCTTTGAACTTGGCAACCAACCGTAAGGACTTGGCTTCACAGGCAACGGGTGGTACCCGTGATGCTGCTAAGAGCTTGGTTTCAAACAACTTGGTTAAGGCTTCAAATGGTGAGGACTTGTCTACTTATGTTGCCCCTGGCTACACTTACGACAAGGAAAAGGCACAGAAACTCTTTGCTGAAGGAATCAAGGAAGTTAACAAGGGTAAGATGAACGTTACCCTGGAAACGGATGCTGATAGCCCAATTGCTAAGAATACTGTTGACTACTTGAAGCAAGCTTACGAATCAACCTTTGGTGACCAAATCTCAATCACTGAGAAGATTGTGCCATTCAAGCAACGTCTACAAGATTCACAAAACGGTAACTTTGATATTGTTGTTTCTAACTGGAACGGTGATTATCCTGATGGTTCAACCTTCTACGATATGTTCAAGGCAACTGACACTGGTATGAACAACGGTCAGTTCAAGAACCAAGATTACATTGACGCCGTAACAAAGGCCGAAAGTACAGATGCTAACAACCCATCTGCCCGTGATGCTGACTGGAAGGCAGCTGAAAAGGCTTTGATGGACTCTGCAAACATCAACCCATTGCTTTCATGGAAGGGTGCTTCATTGGCCCGTCCAAATGTTAAGGGTGTTGTGACAAACCCTGCTGGTTTGCCACTAGATGTTACTCGGGCATACCGGAAGTAATGCAATTTAACAACTATTCAATTTGAATACACTAGGCAGGTCATTGAGAGAGACGTCCCGTATGATAATGGACACCCTTTATGTGACCTGCCTTTGATGTGAAAAGTGTCTTGCTAAAAAGGCCATATTAAATTAGTTTAAACAAACAACGATAACTTCGTTATAGCACTAGGAGAGTCATTCAAATGGCCAAATACATTTTCAAACGAGTGTTAATCCTGCTAGTCACATTGTGGATTGTGGTCACAGCCACGTTCTTCTTGATGCAGATTTTGCCAGGAACACCGTATAATAATCCACACTTATCGGCTTCTGCCATTGCCCAGTTGAATCAAACCTATGGTTTGGATAAGCCCGTTTTGGTTCAATACTTTGATTACCTTGTTAACCTTTTGCATGGTGATTTGGGGACCTCTTATCAGTATCAAAACCAATCAGTTTCAACGCTGATCGGGCAACGATTACCAGTATCTGCGCAACTTGGTTTACAAGCCCTGGTTGTTGGGATTTTGCTTGGTCTTTGGTTTGGGGCAGTTTCTGCCAAGAACCAAAACAAGAAGACGGATGGTTTTTTGGGCATTATTTCCACTCTGGGAATTTCGGTTCCTTCCTTTATCTTAGCCATCGTTTTGCTTTACGTCTTTGGTTATAATCTTGGTTGGTTGCCCGTTTCTGGTTGGGGCGATAGTTTCTCCGAAACGATTTTGCCAACTTTGGCCTTAGCCGTTGGTCCCGCAGCAACGACGACAAGATTTGTTCGTTCCGAAATGATTGATGTGTTGCACTCGGATTATATTCAATTGGCCCGGGCGAAGGGGATGACGGGTACTCAGTTAATTCGTAAGCATGCTTACCGGAATTCAATGATTCCGATTTTGACGCTGATCGGTCCAATGGTGGCCAACTTGTTGACTGGGTCAACCCTGGTTGAAAACATCTTTTCAATTCCCGGAATTGGGCAACAGTTTGTTTCCTCAATTCCGACCAAGGATTACCCAGTTATTATGGGAACCACTATCGTTTATGCAGCGATGTTGATGGTCTGCATCTTGATTACCGATATTTTGACGGCAATCGTTGATCCACGAGTTCGCTTGAAGTAGGGGGAGAACATGGAAGAAGTACAAAATGAATTTTCCCTCGTTGGGATTGAAGATAAGTCGGCCAGCGAAAACATCGTGAAGCCTGCCTTATCAACTTGGCAAAGTGTTTGGCACCGCCTTCGTAAGAATAAATTAGCAGTGGTTAGTTTGGTTTTCTTGGTTTTGGTTATGCTTTATGCGCTGATTTCAATACCATTGGTTAGCCAAAATGCAGCGAACCAATTCGATACTGGCACTGCTAAATATAAAAATTTGCCACCAAAGTCTGGTCTGCCAATTCCGGGCTGGGATGGCAATATGACAACCCCTGGTGCCACTGAATCGGTTGATGTTTATGCTAAGAACGATGTTGACCAGAATTTTATTTTGGGGACTGACAACCTTGGTCGTTCAGTGGCCAAGCGTGTAACGGTTGGTTTAAGAATCTCACTCTTTATTGCCATTGTGGCGACGGCCATCGACCTTTTGATTGGTGTTAGTTACGGTTTAGTTTCTGGCTGGCTTGGTGGTTGGGTGGATACCGTCTTACAACGCGTCATTGAAGTGATTTCGGCTATCCCCAACTTAGTGGTTGTGACCCTCTTGGCCATGCTTTTTGGGTCCAGTATGTGGTCAATTATTTTGGCCATCGCTTTGACGAGTTGGACTGGAATGGCCCGTCAGGTTCGTAACTTAACGTTGACCTATAAGGAACGTGACTTCGTCTTGGCGGCTAAGACCCTAGGTGAATCTGGACCAAAGATTGCTTTGAAGCACTTGGTACCAAACATGTCTGGTACAATTATCGTGCAAATCATGATGACGATTCCATCTGCCATTATGTTCGAAGCGGTTTTGTCGGCCATCAACTTGGGTGTTAAGGCACCAACTTCCTCACTTGGAACGTTGATTACTGATGGACAGAACATGTTGCAATACTACCCATATCAGATTTTGATTCCATCAGCTGTCTTGATTTTGGTATCGTTGGCCTTCATCCTGTTAGGGGATGGTCTGCGTGATGCCTTTGATCCAAAGATGGCGGATGAATAAGGAGGCCTTCATGGTAGCACCAATTTTACAAGTAAAAGACCTCCGCGTGGACTTTAACACTTATGCTGGAAAAATCCAGGCGATTCGAGGCGTTAATTTTGATTTAAATGCTGGCGAAACCATCGCGATTGTTGGGGAATCCGGTTCTGGTAAATCAGTGACGACAAAGACCCTCCTCGGTCTCAATGCCCAGAACGCTGAATTAGGTGAAGAAAGTCAAATTCTTTACAATGGTAAGAATTTGGCCAAGTTGTCTGAAAAAGAATGGGAAAGTTATCGTGGCTCTGAAGTCGCAATGGTTTTCCAGGACCCAATGACTTCATTAGACCCAACGATGAAGATTGGCAACCAAATTGCTGAACCAATCATGAAGCACCATGAAGTTGAAAAGGCTGAAGCACTAGAAAAGGCTTTGCAGCTCATGAAGGATGTTGGGATTCCAAATGCCGAGGAACACATCAATGATTATCCTCACCAATGGTCTGGTGGCATGCGCCAGCGGGCTGTGATCGCCATTGCTTTGGCCGCTGATCCAAAGGTCTTGATTGCCGATGAACCAACAACTGCTTTGGATGTGACGATTCAAGCCCAGATTTTACAGGTTTTGAAGAAGTTGCAAAAGAAGAATAACACGGCCATTATCTTTATCACCCATGATTTGGGTGTTGTGGCCGGGATTGCTGATCGGGTGGCCGTTATGTATGCCGGCAAGATTGTTGAAACCGGACTGGTGAACGAAGTCTTCTATAATCCACAACATCCTTATACATGGGGGTTGTTGGGTTCAATGCCATCAACGAAGACTGAGTCTGGTACCTTACAGGCCATCCCAGGTACGCCACCGGACTTGCTTTACCCACCAAAGGGTGATGCTTTTGCAGACCGAAACGTTTATGGTTTGGCAATCGATCATGAAAAACAACCACCACTCTTTGAAGTGTCACCAACTCATTTTGCAGCCACATGGCTCTTAGATGACCGGGCACCAAAGGTAACACCACCACTTGAGATTCAACGTCGCCAAGCATTTTGGCAGACCTTAGAAAATGAGGGGGCCAAGTAATGCAAAATTCAGATGCAAAGAAATTAGTTGAGATTAAGGACTTAAACCTGACTTTTAATGCTGGTAAGAGCAATGCCACCAAGGCAATTGATGAGATTTCTTTCGATATTTATGAAGGTGAAACCTTTGGCTTGGTTGGGGAATCCGGCTCAGGAAAGACGACCATTGGTCGGACGATTTTGAAGCTTTACAACCAAGATTCAGGGACCATTACTTTTGATGGTCAAGATCTGGGCCAGTTGAAAAAACAGGGCATGAAGGACTTCCGTAAGCAAGCGCAAATGATTTTCCAAGACCCACAGGCCTCATTGAACGGCCGTTTGCGAGTTGAAGATATCATTGGTGAGGGTCTTGACCAAGTCGGTTACAGCAAGAAGCGGGCCGAACGAGAAGCGAAGGTATTGGAATTGTTGAAGTTGGTTGGCTTGAACAAGGACCACGCCTCACGATACCCACACGAATTCTCTGGTGGACAGAAGCAGCGAATTGGAATCGCCCGTGCGTTAGCCGTTCAGCCAAAGTTTATCATTGCCGATGAACCAATTTCGGCCTTGGACGTTTCTGTTCAGGCTCAGGTTGTCAACTTATTGGCTGATTTACAAAAACAAAACAAGTTGACTTACCTTTTTATTGCTCATGATTTGGCCATGGTCAAGTATATCTCTGACCGAATTGGTGTGATGCACTGGGGAAAGTTGGTTGAATTGGGTACTGCGGATGAAGTTTATAACCATCCATTGCACCCATATACCAAGAGCTTGCTTTCGGCCGTGCCTGAACCTGATCCAATCGTTGAAAAGCAACGTGTGATTAAGCCGTACGATGCCAGTTTTGAAAAGGATGGTCAGGAACGAAAGATGGTTGAGGTTGAACCGGGCCACTTTGTCTTGGCAACCCCAGCGGAAGCTGAACAGTACAAGGCGGAACAGCAGTAAACCCGGCTACTTTACGTTCACATTATTCTCTAACTTAAATTGTTTAAATTAAAAAAGCGTTTCAGGATAAACTGAAAGCAGATGTTTCTGCGCTCAGCCCTAGCCCTGAGCGCTTTTTTCATGTAAAATAAGTTATTATGGAAAACTTTGAACAAGAATTACAAAATCGGCGGACATTCGCCATCATTTCCCATCCCGATGCGGGGAAAACAACCTTAACGGAACAATTACTCCTTCACGGCGGTGTGATCCGTGAGGCTGGAACGGTTAAGGGCCGCGGAGCGAAGAAGATGGCTTCGTCTGACTGGATGGCCATTGAACAACAGCGTGGGATTTCGGTTACTTCTTCTGTCTTGCAGTTTGACTATGAGGGCAAACGCATCAACATTTTGGATACTCCTGGGCACGAAGATTTTTCGGAAGATACTTACCGAACACTGATGGCCGTTGATTCGGTTGTGATGGTTGTTGATGCTGCAAAGGGAATTGAGCCACAAACCAAGAAGCTCTTTGAAATTGTTTCCAAACGCGGCATCCCTGTCTTTACATTTTTTAACAAGATTGATCGTGATGCCCGGTCACCATTGGATTTGGTGGACGAATTAGAAAGTATCCTGGGCATTCAAGCTTACCCAATGAATTGGCCGATTGGTTCTGGCCAAATTTTGCAGGGCATCTATGACTTGAAGCAAAAGGAACTGATCCCCTTTAAGAACGCAGCTGATCATCCAGAGGTTCGCCAAGAGGGCTTGGATGAAGTTGAATTGTTGGAAGATGCTGGTAACCAATTTGACGAAAAAGCCGTTGCCACGGGTCAGTTAACGCCGGTTTTCTTTGGTTCGGCCTTAGCAAATTTTGGTGTAACCGAATTTTTGCGGGAATACTTGGCCTATGCACCAATGCCAGCACCGGTCACGACGGTTGATGACCAGGTGATTGAACCGGATAATCACGAGTTTACTGGTTTTGTCTTTAAGATTCAGGCAAACATGGATCCCCGTCACCGTGATCGGATTGCCTTTGTACGAATTGTTTCCGGTGCCTTTGAGCGTGGTATGGATGTTACGCTGGAAAGAACGGGCAAGAAGCTCCGTTTGGCCAATGTGACCCAGTTCATGGCAGAGGAACGAGAAAATGTGCAGGGCGCCGTTCCGGGTGATATTATCGGTGTTTATGATACCGGAAATTTCCAAATCGGTGATACAATCTTTGCTGGTAAGAAAGCTGTCCGTTTCCCTGATTTACCCACGTTTACGCCGGAGTATTTTAATAAAGTGATTGCTAAGGATGTGATGAAGCAAAAGTCATATCACAAGGGCATCACCCAATTGGTCCAAGAAGGAACAATTCAGCTTTATAAGTCATGGAACTCAAGCGAGTATATTCTTGGTGCAGTTGGCCAATTGCAATTTGAAGTGTTCAAATTCCGAATGGAAAATGAGTATAACGTTGAAATTCAATTTGAGCCGATTGGTTCAAAGGTTGCCCGATGGATTGACCCAGACCAAGTGGACGAAAAGATGGCTTCATCGCGGAACCTGTTGGTCAAGGATCGCTATGACCGTCCCGTCTTCTTATTTGAAAATAACTTTGCATTGAACTGGTTCAAGGATAAGTATCCAAATGTTGAACTGGAAGCAAAGATGTAAGCCGAAATACCATCAAATTAAATTAAGAGCAAACTAAAAAACTGACACCGATTTAAATATTTCGAACGTCAGTCTTTTTAGTTTGCTTATTTAATGACAGGCGCTACTTTTAGGGTTCATAGCATGTTACTAGTCCATTCGGGTATTTTTAAGGGAGAATTAGCACTTTTAGTGATTGCTTGTTGAAAAAATTCAAAATATGTCTGATGTACGCTTGGGAGACGAGTTCTTTAACTAGGAAAAGTGTTTCAAGATCCTGTGAGGCTTGGAATGAAATAGAAAACTTTGGAACAAATGTGTGGAATAAACGTTCGAAAAAATAACCACAATTCTATGTAAAAACAAAAAATGTTAGTGGTTAGTTGGTGCACTGTTGCTAAGTGTTAGCGCACCCACTGTTGCTTCGGCTTCTGGTTTACTTTGGGCACACGTCAAGGTGAATCGGTAACTAGTGCCCACTATAGAAGTACCACATCAACGTCAAATCCTTGGGGTCTCGATGTTTTTAGTACACTTTGTTTTCTGTTATGGGACTCCTAGTTTCCTTAAGTTTAGTCTTCCTCGCAGCTAATACCATAAAATTTATATTTTTATTATCTCGCGATAAAGGAACATAATAAATCATATCAATTTCCTAAGTTGTATTGAAGAAGTGGAACGATCCTGGATCAATGCCGGAATTGTACCGACTTTTTTGATGCGACGCTGGGAGTAATGATTGATTCTTTTGCTGGTGAAAAGAGCTGCTGCCCTAATAAAGATCAGTAAGCAAGGGTAGATTAACAAAAACCGTCCCACTGATTTGCCCTTATTTTAAGGTTCAGGCAGCGGTGCACTTTTTCTTTGAATTATTACAAGCGAACGTGATATAATATATAGCGTTGATTGTTCGTTTTATTACGGAATAAAAATTCTTTAATAAAATAATAGTTGGCAAAAAAATAAATATGGGGTAGGAACCCGTGCGTTAAGTGCAGTGGAAACGGAATGTGAGCCACTGACGAAACATTTATGTGCGGTACGGGTTTCGCATTCACCAACCCGGTGAACGCTCCTTTAGGAGGTTCAAGAATATGAACAAGCACACAGTTTTCAAGAAGTGGGGGCTGTCTTCTTTATCGATCCAACAGCTCGTTTTGTTAGCGGTCTTAATGGCCCTATCGTTGGTGATCGGTAAGTTTTCAGTTATGCTGACACCAACCATCAAGGTTTCTTTTGTCTTTTTGGCATCGTCTTTGATGGGCCGGTTCTTCGGTCCAATCTGGACAATGTTGGTGATGGTCTTACTAGACTTCGTTAATGTGACTTTTTTTGTGGCCCACGGCGCTTGGTCACCGATTATGGCCGTTGGCGTTGTACTTGCTGGAATCATTTATGGGGGCTTCTTCTACCAGCAGCCATTAACGAAGACCGTTCACTGGGGTAAAATTCTCGTGGCCGTTTTGCTAATCACCTTTGTGGTTAACTTCTTGGTGAACACCTTTGCCTTGATGGTAATGTATTCACCACAACATTCATGGTCTGTCTTTACGGCGATGTTGTCAGCAAGATTGCCAAAGCAATTGATTTTCTTCCCAATCCAATTAGTCTTAACTTATTTAGTTTTGAACAATCGAATTGTGACTCAAATTGGCCAACAATTCTTTGCATCACAGAGCAAGCAAACTACGCCAGCTGATTCCTTGTAAATAAAAGCATAAATCAAGTCAAACCCAATCCTAAAGTGGTTTTGGCATTAGCTGTCAGACGACTTTTGATGTTTTTTGCCAGTAAACTTAAAAGGCACTCACGTTCGATTTCGAACGTGGGTGCCTTTTTGTTTTTGAGTCTGATTTTTAATCCTTGTTTTGGACTGGGATATCCTTGTGGGTTAAATCCATATTGCCGTGGACAAGGTGTGGGAAGACGAGATTGTCGGACCAAGCGATGATTTGTCCTTGTAGGAAGAAAGAAACAGCTGTTCCGATGTTAATCGAGACGATACTGCCTGAGTATGCCCAACAGGCTAAAGAGATGCCGATGGCAAAGATAAAGTTTGAAATTTGCGCTTTGGGGGCGGAGCCCCGGAAATAGGAAAAGCGCAGGATATTAGTCATATCATCGATTGGATGCAGAATGAAGTTAACCCGTTGGTAAATCGAAATGGCGATCCCAACGACGGCAACACCAAAAAGATCGAGTGGGATGCGGAGCCACAGTGACACTGTTCGGACCCCTAGTTGCACAAAAATGGTATTGAAAAAGCCAGCTAAAAAGGAAAAAAGGAGACCAAAGATAATATTACCGAGGAAGCGCTTGAAAACAAACTTTTTAGCTAAAAAGATATTGGCAATCGCAACCAGAACAGTCGTTGCTGCCAGGTAAAGCGAAATGGGTGCTCCGGTAACGTGGGCCAAATTGGCTGCGCCGGCAGTCCACGGAGCGGAACCCAGGTTTGTTGCCACGGAGAGACCGTTTCCAAGGGCGTCGAGGATTAGTGAAAGCAAAAAATAAAAGTAAATCTGTCGCCAACTTAATTCAAAATAGCGTCCATCGCGGTGGTACATAGAAAGATCCGCCTTTCCAAAAGATAAAAAATTAAATTATTTTCATTATAAAAGAAAGACCAGCTAAATCAAACGGCTCGTTCTCATCTTTTTATTTTAGTGACAGCTTCACGACACCCTCCCAACGGGGAGTTTGCGGAAACATATCAATTGGCTGAATAAAGTCAACTTGATAGGCAGCATCGAGGTCTGCCAAGTCGCGAGCTAGTGTCGATGGGTTACAAGAAATATAGACTAATTTTTGGGGTTTTGTTTTGAGTAATGCTCTTTTAAAGGCAGCATCCAAGCCTGGTCGTGGTGGATCGACAACCACGGCTGTTGGCGAAAAGCCTTCTTGTGCCCACTTCGGGAAGACTTTTTCGGCCGTTCCGACCTCGTAAAAGGCATTTTCGATACCGTTTGCTGCAGCGTTTAAGCGAGCATCTGCGACAGCCTCTGGAATAACTTCCATTCCGCGGACTTCCTTGACGAAGAAGGCCATTGATAATCCAAGCGTTCCCACCCCTGAATAGGCATCGACTAGGGTGTCTTCCTTGTTAAGGTCCAAGGCCTTAATCGCGATTTCGTAGGTCTTGGTCATTTGCTCGTGGTTTAGTTGCAAGAATGCCCGTGGGGAAAAGGCAAAGTTTAGTCCTAGGATTTCCTCGTGAAGATAGTCATCGCCCCAAAGTTTGATAGTCTCGTCACCCCAAATCAGCGATGTTTTACCAAAGTTAATATTTTGGAAAATACCAGTCAGCGCAGGCATCTTTTCCGTTAGGGCATCGATAACCGCTAGACGGCCAGGAAATTCTTCGACATTCGTTACCAAAACTAGTTGCGCTTGGCCTGCTTGGTTGGCACGAACAATAATAGTTTTGATCAGACCGGTGTTCTTGACTTCATTATAAAAGGAAACGGAAGCGTCGGAGAGGATTTTTTTGACCTGACGTACAATGGTCATTGATGTTTCATCTTGGGTAGCAATCGTTGGTAAGTCGACGATATCGTGGGTGCCACGCTTGTACAAACCTAACTTAACCTCACCCTTAATTTTGCGGATTGGTAAAGAAGCCTTATTGCGGTAGTGGTAGGGAACGGCCATCCCGATTGTGTCGTTGATTTGATAGTGGGCAAAGCCCTTTGGTTGGAACTTTTCAAGGGCCTGCAAAATCAGGTCTTTCTTAAATGCCAGTTGGGCCGGGTAAGAAAGGTGGGCTAGTTCAAAGCCACCAACTAAGTCGGCAGCCGGATCCTCCGGTACTACTCGGTCGGGGCTTTTTTCGCGGATCGTGATGACCTTTGCTTCAATATATCTGTCGGTAAAGTCAGTTACCTTAGCAGTGACAATCTCGCCAGGCAAGGCTCCGGGGATAAAGACAATCTTGCGCTTGAAATAACCAATCCCCTCACCATTGATGCCAAGACGTTTGATGGTTAACGGGAACTTTTGCCCAATTTTGACCTCAACGGGTTGGTCACGGCTGGAGCGGTTCCCCTGATTTTTTGAGTAACGGTTTGGGCGGGGACGGGTGTTCTGTCCTTGATTACGGACTGAAATCTTTGACCGACCTGGGGCTTTTTGATGAGCGTTATTTTTTTCTGTTGACATCGTTGTCATTCCTTTTCATGGTACAAAAGCGGGTTCTGATTTTATTCAATGGATTTGAGCGTGACTTGGTACGATTGAGACTTCGTTTCGTACAGCATATGAATATTTTGCATTAAAAGCAAGAGCCAAGAAATACCAAGGCCTAAAATGATGATCTCAAAGGCGGTCAAAGACAGGTAGCGAATCCCGTAGAAGAGAAAAGCGGTGACCACCATACTGAGGGCGGTTCCTAATGAAAAGAGCTTAAATTCGCGGTTAGCATTGGGCAAAAGCCAGTAAATCAAGAGCATGGGGCTACCCGTACCAACAATCAATAGGTTGGCTGCCGTATCATGAGCGACATGCAAGAATCCGGGATTGTTCGGCAAAGCGCCAATAGCCAACAAGCAGAGGGCATCAAAAGTCAAAAAGGTACGCAAGATTGATAGACGTCGGTGTTGTTTGTAACGCTTTTGAATCGGAACAAACAGGTAGTCAATTAAAGTTCCCCAGAGGATACCGGCAATAATTAATGTGGCGTTAAAAGTCCATGAAAAGTGGGCCTTGGCTGTTCCTAAAAAGGAAAAATTATGCTGCCACCATAAAAGCCTTGAATTGGTCACCATGGCCACTAGGACACCACAGACGATAGTGATAATTAACAAGGCCATCATAAAGGGGGTCGAAATCAGTGTGGCAGAGTAAACCATCAAATAGTTGACAATACTGACAAAAATGAAAAAGAGAATGGTCGCCGTTAGGCGGTCAAAAATCGCCGATTGGAAGAGGTAGCCAATCGCCCAAAAAAAGGCGATGGCTGCAAATGCCTGAATCAGAGCAATTGAAAAAAAGAGGGTTGGCGCTAGGCGCATATCTGTTTTCTTTTTAATTGGGTCCTTCTCTTGGCGGATATTTTGTAGGTGAAGACGGATAAAGGAACCGATACCGGTGATTTCACCAAGGAAAATGACGGCTGTTGCTAGCGAGCTTTCGCCGGTAAGGGGGATTAAGGGGTCTTTTTGCCATAAAATCCAAAAGGCAAAGGCAATGGTGGCTAAGAAGGATGGCACCAAAAACCGCCTGATTGAGAGTTCTTGTTTATTAGTTTCAGTCAGGACCGGTGTCAAAGTTAAAGAGGCATCATTGACGACGAGGCCTAGTTGAGCTCCGTCAGATAAGTCGAGGTCATTGACGGCCTCTTCTGGAATTTCAATTTCGTAACGCTGGTTGGCCATTCGGCACCCCTTTTATAGGAAAATAGTTTTTTTATTTTACTGGAATCATTATAGCCATAACCGCTTGGCTCTAAGGCGACTACTCTATTTTAATCAAAAAATCAAAAAAAATATATATCATACTTGTGTTATAACATATATGTGTTATAATAATAAATGTGGAGGTGGAAGAAAATGTTAGAAAAGAGATATCAAAACTGGGGTGATCAGCATGGTCCGTTTTAACATTAAGGCTTATTTGGTGGATAAGTCGTTGACAATTTACCGGGTTTCAAAAGAATCCGGTTACGGTTATACGACGATTCATCGGTCTTTCAATAAAGATCAGAGCCAAGCAACTTCACTAAATATAAGAGATTTAGATGCCTTAGCCCGGGCCCAGCAAATGGAAATGTGGCAAGTGCTAAAGGAATTGGAACACGGTTATCAAAAACCTGATCCAGATCAAGAATCATACGTTAGAAGCAAACGGGATTCGAAATCCGACGGTTGAGATGACACTGCCAATTTCGAAAGGAAAGTAAATTTATATAAAGAGGAAGGTATATTAATTTATGGCAAATCAAAACGATGCATTTAACAACGGATTTAACTCAGATATGAACAATATCTTTGATAGTATGATGGGTAACTTGAATGGTTTGAACTCAGAAAACCGTCGTTATTTAATTAACGGACGGGAAGTGACGCCAGAGGAGTTTGCACAATATCGGCAAACTGGTCAGTTACCAAATGGTGGACAACCTGGTCAAACTGCAGGTAACGGTCGTCCTCAGGACGTCAAGCCGGGACAAATTAAGCAAGATGGTATGTTAGCTAAATTAGGTCGCAACTTGACCCAAGAAGCCAAGGATGGTTTGCTTGATCCAGTTATTGGTCGGAACAAGGAAATTCAAGAAACAGCCGAGATTTTGAGTCGTCGGACTAAGAATAACCCTGTCTTGGTCGGGGATGCCGGTGTTGGTAAGACTGCTGTGATTGAAGGATTAGCTCAGGCCATTGCCGCCGGGGATGTGCCAGCAGCTATCCAGGACAAGCAGATTTATTCAATTGATATTTCAGCTTTGGAGGCTGGTACACAATACCGCGGTGCCTTTGAAGAAAACGTGCAGAAGTTAGTCGATGAAGTCAAGAATGCTGGTAACGTAGTCTTGTTCTTCGATGAAATTCATCAGATTCTTGGTGCCGGTTCAACTGGCGGCGAAGATGGTGGTAAGGGCTTGGCCGATATTTTGAAGCCAGCTTTGTCACGTGGCGAATTATCATTGATTGGTGCAACGACTCAAGATGAGTACCGGAACACGATTTTGAAGAATGCTGCTTTGGCTCGTCGATTTAACGAAGTCAAGGTCAATGCTCCTTCAGCAGCAGATACATTGAAGATTTTGGAAGGGATTGCGCCCCTTTACGAGAAGCACCACAATGTTGAACTACCAAAGGATGTTTTGCAAGCAGCTGTGGATTACTCAGTGCAGTATATTCCACAACGGTCATTGCCTGACAAGGCCATCGATTTAATTGATATGACGGCTGCCCACTTGTCAGCTAAGAACCCAGCAACTGACAAGGTTTCTTTGGAAAAGAAATTAGCTAATTTGAAGAAGGACCAAGAAGATGCAGTTGGTCAAGAAGACTATGAGAAGGCTTTGAAGGTTAAGAACGAAATTGCTGACGTTCAAAAGCAGTTAGATTCTGCTAAGAATGTTGAAAAGATTAAGGCAACGCCAAATGACGTGGCCCAAGCCGTTGAACGTTTGACGGGTATCCCAGTTTCACAGATGGGTGCTTCTGATATTGAACACTTGAAGCAAATCGACAAGCGTTTGGCAGGGAAGGTTATTGGGCAAGATGAGGCCGTGGACCTCGTTGCCCGTGCTATTCGTCGAAACCGTGCCGGTTTCGACGAAGGAAACCGACCAATTGGTTCGTTCCTTTTCGTTGGACCAACTGGTGTTGGTAAGACGGAATTGGCAAAGCAGTTAGCCCAGGACCTCTTCGGTTCAAAGGATTCCATTATCCGTTTGGATATGTCAGAGTATTCTGATTTGACAGCTGTGTCAAAGTTAATTGGTGCAACAGCCGGTTATGTTGGTTATGATGACAATAGCAACACTTTGACAGAAAAGGTTCGTCGTAATCCTTACTCGATCGTCTTGTTAGATGAAATTGAAAAGGCTAACCCACAAGTCTTGACCTTGCTCTTGCAGGTCTTGGATGATGGTCGCTTGACGGATGGTCAAGGAAACGTGGTTAACTTCAAGAACACTGTGGTTATTGCCACGTCAAATGCCGGATTCGGTAACAAGGATGTGGAAAACGGTGACTTAATGGACCGGTTGTCCAAGTTCTTCCGTCCAGAATTCTTGAACCGGTTCAACGGTGTGGTTGAGTTCTCAGCTTTGACGAAGGAGGATTTGAAGCAAATCGTTGACTTGATGTTGGCAGATGTGGATAAGACCTTGGCTAAGAAGGATTTGACGCTGCGGATTTCTGATGGTGTTAAGGAACACTTGATTGAAGATGGTTATGATGAAGCCCTCGGTGCTCGTCCATTACGTCGAGTAATTGAGCAACAGATTCGTGATCAAGTAACTGATTTCTACTTGGATAACCCTGGTAAGAAGGCATTATCAGCTGACTTGGTTGATGGCAAGGTTGTCATTTCAGCTATTGAAGAAGATGACAATGCAAAGGCTGATGAAAAATCAGCAAAGTAAGTGCTCTTCAATTAGAGGTCTGGTCGCGGCTGGGCCTTTTTTTGTTGACCAGAAGTGTTGAGGTGGATCAAATCCTGTAATCCCTGCAATATGCGGGTGTTTGCTTTCGATTGCGAACCTGTTAAAAAGGCCAATCGGATTGGTGACGGTTACTCGATCGATTGGTGTATCACTTGTGCTATGGTTGATTGCTCCAAAAAACCGGCCAAGATGGTTGGATTAAGTCCTACTTTTCCAATCATCTTGGTCGGTTTTGTATTAATAATGAGGTTTTTCTTTATCTTACTTTTGTCATCTTTTATTGCAGAGCCCGTCTGCAAATGGGACCAACCGTTATCCTGACCCCAGTTCCTTTAATTGCTGGGGAGACCCTTGCCAGCCAGACTACTTTTGATTGAATTGGCTTGTCGCGGCAACGTCTTGGTATTCGTCACGGAAGCGGCGGAATAAAACGGCAGCGTACCGGCAGGCCGGCTGGACGCGTTTGCCTTCCGTTCGCGCCTTTTTGACGACTTCGTCAACCAGCTGGTGTGCGATATTTTGGCCGCGTAGGCTGGGGTCGACGAAAGTGTGATTTAAAACAAGGCTATTTTCAGCCTGATTTTCGAAGTAGGTAACTTCGCCGAGTTGTAAGCCGTCCTTTTCGTAATAGAACGCTCCTGGTTTTGCAGTGATAGTCATCAGAACCTCCAGAAATGATATGACGGTTTAGAAATTAACCGGAATGACGTATAATAAATTAGTTAAATAATAAGTCGGTTATATGCCAGATTAATGGAAATGTAAAGGGGTTTGGAATGAAAAAGCGTGGATTTGAAATTGTTAGTCAGTATGCAAATGCTGGTTTGACCCTGCCAGCTCGCTCCACTGAACGGGCAGCGGGCTATGACTTTGCTGCAGCAACAGATATTGTCATTCCAGCATCAATAGAAGGCGTGCAAAAGCCAGTTTTGATCCCAACGGGTATCAAGGCTTATATGCAGGCGGATGAGTACTTGCAATTGGTGTCACGGTCTTCTCTACCAAAGAAAAAACACCTAGTGATGCCAAACGCGGTTGGAATTATTGATGCGGATTACTACAATAATGAACAAAATGAGGGTGAAATTATGGTTCAAGTCCTCAATATTAGCCAAGAAGCCGTTTTGATTAAGAAGGGCGATCGAATTGCTCAGGGAATCTTCTTGCCTTATTTACTGGCTGACCAGGACGAAGAGACCAGCAAGGCTGTTCGTGCCGGTGGCTTTGGTTCAACTGGGGAGGGCTAATGGCCAAAACGAAAACCCAATTTATCTGTTCAAATTGTGACTTTATTTCAGCCCGCTACCTCGGTCGCTGCCCAAACTGTGGCGAGTGGGGCACTTTTGTGGAAGAAAAGGTCCAACCGGAAACGGCGAACCGCAAGGCTCGCGTCGGCATTGACGGTAAGGTCGCTAAGGTCCAAGCCATTAACGAAGTCTCTTTGGAGGACACACCGAAGGTCACCACGGGTTTGAAGGAATTGAACCGCGTTCTTGGGGGTGGTGTTGTGGCCGGGACCCTGGTGTTAATTGGTGGGGACCCTGGTATTGGGAAATCAACGCTTTTGCTCCAGGTTTCAGGCGAACTTTCCAACCATGGCAAGGTTCTTTATGTGACCGGAGAAGAGTCAGCCTCACAGGTTAAGCTACGGGCAGACCGGTTAGAGGTTGGTGGTCAGCAATTTTACCTTTACCCGGAAACCGATATGACGGCGGTGAAAAAACAGGTCGAGGAAATGAAGCCAAACTTCTTGGTGATTGATTCCGTGCAGACGATGCAGGAACCTGATTTGACCTCGCCAATTGGATCTGTTGCTCAGATTAGAGAAGTGACGGCTGACTTGTTGCAGATTGCCAAGACCAATAACATCACGGTCTTCATCGTCGGCCACGTGACCAAGGATGGTGCCATTGCTGGTCCAAAGATTTTGGAGCATATGGTCGATACGGTTCTTTACTTTGAAGGGGACCGCCACTATAAGTACCGGATTCTGCGGGCGGTCAAAAACCGTTTTGGGGCCACCAACGAGCTTGGGATTTTTGAAATGCGTGACCAGGGTCTGGCTGAAGTTGCTAATCCTTCCGAAATTTTTCTGGAAGAGCGCTTGGCCGGCGCAACTGGGTCGGCGATTGTGGCAACGTTAGAGGGAAACCGCCCCATTTTAGCGGAGCTTCAAGCCCTCGTGACCCCGTCCGTCTTTGGTAATGCACAACGAACGGCCACTGGCCTAGACCGTAACCGCGTTTCGGTCATTATGGCAGTCTTGGAGAAGCGGGCGAACCTTCTGCTGCAAAACCAAGATGCCTATCTCAAGGCGGCCGGTGGCGTTAAGCTTGATGAGCCGGCTATCGATTTGGCGGTCGCGGTCGCAGTTGCCTCGTCCTACCAAGATAAGGAAACTAGGGCTAGTGACGTCTTTATTGGTGAGTTGGGCTTGACTGGTGAAATCCGGTCCGTGGCCGACTTGGAAGGTCGGCTGAAGGAAGCAACCAAGTTAGGCTTTTCGCGGGCAATTGTACCCAAGAATAACTTGGCTGGCTTGCGTTTACCCGATGGCCTTGAGGTGGTTGGCGTGACGACGATTAAAGAGGCATTGCAATTAGCACTTGGCGATTAGTAAGTGCGCAGCGTTGCTCGGTGGCGGAATGGTTAAGCACCTTTTATTGACCGAACTATTTTGAAATCAGGACCAAGGTGATCCTGATTTTTTCGGGGGCTGAAAGCCTGTCCGACTTGTTGTATACTTAAGGAAGAATTTTTCAGCGTTAGGCTGTACTGAGGAGAACAATATTCATGACTGATGACTTTCGTGTTCGTTATGCCCCATCACCAACGGGCTATCTACACATTGGAAACGCCCGAACGGCGTTGTTTAACTGGCTTTTTGCCCGCCACTACAATGGAACTTTTGTAATTCGAATCGAAGATACCGATTCTGCGCGCAACATTGAAAATGGTGAACAGTCACAGTTGGAAAACTTGAAATGGCTAGGTTTGGATTGGGATGAAGCACCCGATAAGCCTGGTCAGTATGGGCCATACCGCCAATCAGAACGAAATGAACAAGGAATTTACCAGGAATTCATCGATGAACTCTTGGCTAAGGGATTGGCTTATAAGTCTTACAAGACTTCTGAACAATTAGCCGAAGAACGAGCAGCACAGCAGGCTGCCAAGCAAGCCCCGCACTATGTTTACGAATACGAGGGCTTGACCAACGAAGAACGCGAAGCTAAGTATGCTGATTTTGAAGCTCAGGGTTTGAAGCCGGTTGTTCGTTTCCGTGTTCCAGAAGAAAATGTCTATGCTTGGGATGACATCGTTAAGGGTCACATCGAAATCGGTGCTAAAGAAGTTGGCGGTGACTGGGTGATCCAAAAGGCTGATGGCATGCCAACTTATAACTTTGCCGTTGTTGTGGATGACCACTTGATGGAGATTTCGCACGTTTTGCGTGGGGATGATCACGTTTCGAACACGCCAAAGCAAATGATGATTTATGAGGCTTTGGGTTGGGATGTGCCCAAGTTTGGTCACATGGCCTTAATTATCAATGGCGCAACGGGCAAGAAGTTGTCAAAGCGTGACAATGATGTCTTGCAGTTTGTGGAACAATATCGCGAATTGGGTTACCAACCGGAAGCCATGGATAACTTCATTGGTTTGTTGGGATGGTCACCAAAGGGCGAAGACGAAATCTTCTCATTAGAAGAATTCAAGGAAATGTTTGACGAACACCGCTTGTCAAAGGCCAATGCTAAGTTCGACCAAAAGAAGTTGGAATGGATTAACAACCAGTGGATCCGTAAGGATAAGGACCGCATTATGCCACAGCTCTTTGACCAAATCATTGCTGCTGGTCTGATTTCAAAGGAAGAAGCTCAAAAACGTGCCGAATGGCTCAAGGAAGTCATCGAAGTTGCTGGTGTTGACGGTATTTCTTATACCAAGCAAATTGTTGACTTGGTCCGCGAACCATTCTTTCAATTGGGCGAAGTGACGGATGAAATGGTCGACTATTTGACTTCTGATGATGGGCGCAAGGTTTTTGCTGCCTGGGAAGAGGCTTATACTGCCTTGCCAGATGATGCCGATGCTGATACTTATATGGCGACCATCCGTGGGATTCAAAATGATCTTGAAATTAAGGGCCGCAATTTGTGGAACCCAATCCGAATTGCGACAACCCATCAAATTCAGGGACCAAACCTACCTGAAATGCTTGTCTTGTTGGACAAGCCAGCCGTCTTGAAGACGATGGCTGATGTCAAGGGCAAGTACCTCGACTAAGGTTTTGAAACAGCACTCAGCTTCGAGTGCTGTTTTTTGTTGGTTTTGTTATAATGAGAGCAAACCATGACGATTACTAAAGTAAAAGAGGTCTGCATATGCTCCAAGTCTATAACACTTACAGCCTGGAAAAAGAAGATTTTGTACCACAAGAAGCTGGCAAAATTACCATGTACCTGTGTGGACCAACGGTTTATAACTACATTCATATTGGTAATGCACGATCAGCTGTCGCTTTTGACACGATTCGGCGCTATTTGGAGTGGCGCGGTTTTGAAGTGAACTTCGTTTCCAATTTTACTGATTTGGGTGATAAGGTTATTGCTCAGGGTGAGAAGGAAGGTCTAACTGAGCAGGAAGTGGCTGATAAGTACGCTGCTGCTTTTGCAGCCGATACACGACAACTAAATATTAAACCTGCCACTAGTCGTCCGCGGGCCACTGAGTATATGGAAGAAATGGTGGCCTTCGTCGAACGGTTGCTTGACCAGGGTCAGGCCTATGAAGTCAATGGTAATGTTTACTTTTCAACGAAGAAGTTTAAAAACTATACGGCTCTTTCCCATCAGAACATGGAACAGTTAGAGGAAAATGCTGCCGGTCGTCTTGGGGAAGAGGATCAAGAAGATAAGCACGACCCCACGGATTTTGCCTTGTGGAAGAGTGAAAGTCGGCCGGATGTGGTTGCCTGGCCATCGCCATGGGGATTGGGACGTCCTGGTTGGCACCTTGAGTGCTCAGTGATGAATGACCAGCTGTTAGGAGAAACGATTGATATTCATGCTGGTGGCATTGATTTGACCTTTCCACATCATACCAATGAATTGGCACAATCGGAGTCCTACCACCACCGGCAGTTTGTTCGCTATTGGTTGCATAACGGCTTTGTCAACGTTAATGATGAAAAGATGTCGAAGTCGCTGGGGAACTTTGTTACCATTCACGACTTGTTGAAAACGGATATCGATCCTCAGGGTCTGCGGTTCTTCTTGGCGAAAACCAATTATCGCCGCGCTATTTCTTACAGCCCGGATCGATTGGACCAAACACAAGGCGAACTTGATCGCTTGTACCGGACATATCAAGGGCTTTTGTCTGCCAAAGGAATAGCAGCGGCTGGTCAGGTTTCACAACAGGTGCAAAATCAGGTAGCGGAATTGGAAGAGGCTTTTATTGAAGCGATGGATGATGACTTTAATACGGAGAACGCGGTTACCGTGATCTTTGATTTGGCCACTTTCGCTAATAAAGTACAAAATCAGGATAATGCAACTCAAGGAGACTTAGAGTGCCTGGCCAATCGTTTGCAAACTTGGCTTGGTATCTTTGGGATTGAACAGTTAACAAAGGAGATTGTTCTTACATCAGAACAAGAGGCTTTGTTAGCAGAACGAGCAGCGGCTCGTGCTGCTAAGGACTTTCAAACATCGGATGCCATCCGCGATCAATTGTTGATAACTGGTTTGGTTGTTCGTGATAGTCCACAGGGACAAACGTGGGAATTGAATTAATATCCGAACGTTGAATGCTAAATGGACGCTTAAATTTGTTTTAATTCGAACAAATTTAAGCTTTTTTTATTTAAAAAACGTTTTTGTTTTTTTAGTTAAAAACTATTTGCTAAACTATTGACGAGTAGTCAGGTAGGCGCTATACTAGTTATTGTTCGTTACGAAGCAAAGCTGCTTCGATCGAGGCGCTGGTTGTCAGAGATGACCGGCAGTTGATAAAAGTTCATCAGAAAGTTGTTGACAAGCTTCAACATTCCTGATAAACTAATCAAGTTGCCCTAACAAAGCAACTCAAATAACTTTCTAAATTAGTTGTTGACTTTAGGTCACAGCTGAGGTAAGATAAATGAGTTGCCCAACAAGGCATCGCACATTGAAAACTGAACAAAACTTTGAACAAACAAATCTGTAACGGTGGCTACTTGGTAAGTAGTCACAAACAAATTTGCGAAGTCAATTCGTAACAAACAATAAACGGATAGGTGTTATCGAGAGATAGCAACTAGTCAGTTTAATCGAAGAGCAATCTTCAAACTTTTAACATGAGAGTTTGATCCTGGCTCAGGATGAACGCTGGCGGCGTGCCTAATACATGCAAGTCGAACGCGCAGCGAAGAGTGCTTGCACTCTTCAAGCGAGTGGCGAACGGGTGAGTAACACGTGAATAACCTACCGAAAAGCAGGGGATAACATTTGGAAACAGATGCTAATACCGTATAAAACGTGCTGTCGCATGACAGAACGTTAAAAGGTCCGTTTGGACCACTTTTTGATGGATTCGCGGTGCATTAGTTAGTTGGTAGGGTAAAGGCCTACCAAGACAATGATGCATAGCCGAGTTGAGAGACTGACCGGCCACATTGGGACTGAGACACGGCCCAAACTCCTACGGGAGGCTGCAGTAGGGAATCTTCCACAATGGGCGCAAGCCTGATGGAGCAACGCCGCGTGTGTGATGAAGGCTTTCGGGTCGTAAAGCACTGTTGTATGGGAAGAACGGTAAGGGTAGGAAATGATCTTTACATGACGGTACCATACCAGAAAGGGACGGCTAAATACGTGCCAGCAGCCGCGGTAATACGTATGTCCCGAGCGTTATCCGGATTTATTGGGCGTAAAGCGAGCGCAGACGGTTCGATAAGTCTGAAGTGAAAGCCCACAGCTCAACTGTGGAAGTGCTTTGGAAACTGTCGAACTTGAGTGCAGTAGAGGTAAGTGGAACTCCATGTGTAGCGGTGGAATGCGTAGATATATGGAAGAACACCAGTGGCGAAGGCGGCTTACTGGACTGCAACTGACGTTGAGGCTCGAAAGTGTGGGTAGCAAACAGGATTAGATA